>DASZNX010000086.1:0-3588 GCA_035551075.1 Gemmatimonadales bacterium
GCCCAAAAGGTCGCGGATCTCCGCGACGGTCGCGCCGGTGCCGCCGTCACCTAAGCCAAGAGGCGGACGGGTCGCGTCGAGCCGCGTGACTGCGCCGGTATCGGTCGCCACGAGAAACGCGTGAGGATGTCCGGCATTCGCATACGTGAGGGTACCCTGTGCCGGATCGGCTACTGCATAGCACAGCGTCAGGAACATCTCCGTCTCGGTCAATTCCTCGGACAACGACGTCTCCAGACGACGTAGGGCCTCGTGTGGGGACTCGGCCGTCTCGGCGTGGATACCGGATGCGGCCATGGCGAGTGCCATGATCAACGCGGCGCTGAACCCGTGACTCGAAACGTCGCCGATCATGACGCCAACGCGTTCGCCATGGAGGCTGAGCAAGTTGTAGAAGTCGCCGCCCACCGACTCGGCGGGACGGCAGCGCGCCGCGACGTCCGCTTTGGTGGCAATGACTGCCGGCGACGGCAGGAGCTTGAGCTGCAGGTCATGCGCGAGCTCGAGCTCGCGCCGCACGCGTTGTTGGCCGAGGTCGCGCTCGACCAGGCGCGCGTTCTCGATCGCCGCGCCGATCTGATTGGCGATGGCGGCGACGAGCTTGCGATCCCCGGCCGTGAACGCGTCCTCGCCCGTTCGGTCCGTCAAATTGATCACGCCTATCGGAGTCGGCACCCTCCCAGGCGACGCGTACACGACGGGCACCGACAGAAACGCCTGCCCGCGATACTGGCGCTCGACAGGGCTGGCGGGCTTCTGTGCTCGTTGATCGGTCGGGTCGTAGCTGATGATCCGCATTTCGCGAAACACGCGGGCGGCGATCGAGCGCGGATCGTCCACTTCCACCGGATCTACTTCGCCGAGCTCCACTCCGCGCGCCGCGACCAGGCGCAGCACGTTCGCGCGCGGATCGTGCACCATGAGCGTGGCCCGGCGGGCTCGCACGACTGCCGAGACTTCACGCAGGATACGGTTGGCGGCTTCGTCGAGCCGGATCGTGTGGCCAAGGATTTCGCTGATCGTGTAGATCAGATCGATTTCCTCATAACGGCCGGACAACTCGGCGGCGACCTGGTCGGTCTCCTCCTCCGCACCCATGACCGCGCCGATCACTTCAGCAAGCTCGACCGCCCCCGCCTCCGCCCCCGCCCCCGCCCCCGCCCCTCCTCCGCGCACCTCGAGCCATGCATCGCGAACAGACGGGATGGGCTGGAACCACGCGGGACCATCGGGTGTGTCGACGCGGCCGCCGCCATTCGGCGTCGGCGTCCAGATCGGTTCTTCGCGTCCTTCGCCCAACCCTCCGCCGACGGGCAACAACCGCCCCCCCGGGGTGCGGGCGCGCCACAATCGTAGGGTCGTACCGGAAAGTGCCGCGAGCACCGGCAGGAGGCGCTCGAGTCGAGTCACCCCGCCCGGAGAGTCAGGCAAATGCCGTTGCCTTTCTCGTTGAACGCGACGTCATCCACCAGGTGGCGGATGACGAACAGCCCCCGGCCGAACTCGCGCTCCAGGTTCTCGGGGCTGGTGGGATCGGGCGTGCGACTGGGGTCGAAGCCGGCGCCGTCGTCCACGACGTAGATGCGGACGAAATCGCGTCGCAGCTCGACGCGGATGCGCACGACGCGCTCCGGATCCTCGCCGGTGCCATACCGGATCGCATTGCCGAGCGCCTCGGCGAGCGCCGTCCGGAGATTGAAGCTGATGCGCCGCGGAGAAAGGGTGCCCGGTGGGAGATGACTGGCGACGAGCTCGACGGCGTCCCCGACGACCCCGAGGTCGCTCGGGACGTCGAGCTTCATCGAGCGGGGGGTGACCTGAATCTGGAGACTCAAAACGCCGCCAGCGCTTCCTCGGCCGTCCTGGTGATCGCGAACAGCGTGTCCAGCTTGGTCAGCTCGAACAGTGTTTGCAGGTCGGCATTGAGGCCGGCCAGCCGTAATTCCCCACCCTGCTCACGGATTTTCTTGGACAGCGATACCAACACGCCGAGTCCGGACGAATCGATGTAGCCCGTCTTGGAAAAGTCGATGACAAACTTGCGGGAGCCTTCTTCCAACGCGTCCAGGACCTTCTGTTTCAACTCCTGGCGGTTGCCGACGATGAGCTGGCCTTCCACGCCCACGACGACCACCCCGCTCTTGTCCTTCTTGAGAGTGAAGCGCATCTAGCCCTCGCGAGTTTGGAGAATGGCAATCGCGGCCGTGCTCACAATATCATCGGCAGTGGCGCCGCGCGACAGGTCCGCGATTGGTTTGGCGAGTCCCTGGAGGATTGGACCGAGCGCCGTCCAGCCGCCCAGCCGCTGGACCAGCTTGTAGGCGATGTTGCCGGCGTCGAGATCGGGAAAAATCAGCACGTTCGCATGGCCGGCGAGCGGCGACCCCGCCGCCTTGCGCGCGGCAACATCGGCGACCAGCGCCGCGTCGCCTTGCAACTCGCCATCGAACACGAAGTCAGGTGGCGGTTGCCGGCCCCGGAGCGCGGTTATCGCGGCCTGCACGCGCTCGACGCGCGGCCCCGCCGCGCTGCCCCGCGTGCTATACGAAAGCAACGCGACGAGCGGCGTGTCTCCCACGATCCGGCGCCGGTCGCGCGCCGCGGCGATCGCGATATCAGCGAGCTGCGCGGAGGTCGGCTCCGGCACGACGGCGCAGTCGGCAAACGTGAGCACCCGGTCATCCCGAAGCATGTAAAACGCCCCGGAGATGGTGTTGATCCCGGGCGCCATGCCCACCGCCAGCAACGCGGCGCGCAGCGTATCGCAGCTGGGGAACACCGCGCCACCGACCATGACGTCGGCCGCGCCGATCCCGACCAGGCAGGCGCCTCGCATCAGGGGATGCTCCAAGGCCTGGGCAGCCGCGGAGTCCGTCGGAAATTTGTCCGGTCGCCGGGACCGAAGCAGGGCAACCATCGTGCGTGGTGCGTCGTGCGTCGTGCGTCGGTCGAGCACCTGGACGTGTGCCAGCCCCTCATTCTCGACCCGTCGCGCCGCCTCCTGCACGCGTGGATCGTCGCCCTCGGGAAAAACCACCCGCGGTTTGATCGTCCGCGCCCGTTCATAGACGCGGTCCATGAAGCTCATTTGCCGAACTTGTGCTTCAGGGCTTTTTGAACGGCCGGGTGAACGAGGGAAGACACGTCACCGCCAAAGCGCGCGACCTCCCGGACGAGACTCGAGCTCAAATACGTCAGATCGAAGGCGGGCACGAGAAATACGGTCTCGAGCTTCGGCGCGAGGTTCCGGTTCATCAGCGCCATCTGGAATTCGTATTCGAAATCGGAGACCGCGCGCAGCCCGCGCACGATCACCGACGCGCCGACCTTCTTGGCGAACTCGGCGAGCAATCCCTCGAACGATTGCACATCCACACGCTTATCCGGAATCGCCGCCTTGATCAGCGTGACGCGCTCCTCGAGGGAAAAGAGCGGCTGTTTCGCGACATTCACCGCCACCGCGACAATGAGTTGATCCACGAACTCCAGGGACCGGTGGATCAGATCCTCGTGACCCTTGGTGATCGGGTCGAACGAGCCAGGATAGACGGCGATGCGTTTCATAGAGACGGCGGTAAGGGGCGATGG
>DASZNX010000087.1:0-5516 GCA_035551075.1 Gemmatimonadales bacterium
CACAGCGCCTGGCGCGGCGGGAAGCCCCGCCACCGTCCCGGTCACGCTCACCGTCTTTGTTCCGGGGATCGCCGTAACGCCCTCGTTCCTCGAGGACACTGCGAGCTTCGGAGAAACTGCGCCGATCTTCGATACACTCACCGTCGGCATCAGTGGCGGTGGTGCCCTGACCTGGACGGCCACGAAGTCGAGGCCGTGGGTGTCACTCTCCCAGACCGCGGGTGCCGCTCCGCCGAATGCTCCCGTCATCGTGACGCTTTCTCCGGCGGGCCTCGCGGCCGGGACGTACAAGGACACCGTCGTCTTCCGCTCGCCGCAGGCGACCAATAGTCCGCTCAAGATTCCGGTGGAGCTCGACGTCGTGCGCGCGACGCTGACTGTCTCGCCCGCAGCGATCAGCGATGCGGTCCCGCCCGGTGACGACCAGAAGCGGATGCATCCGCTCGTCATTACCAACGGGGGCGGCGGCGCGTTCGCGTGGACCGCGTCCGACGATGCGCCGTGGATCACGCTCAGCGCAACGTTCGGAACGGGCAACGATACGATCACCGTGACCGTCGATCCGAACGGCCAGCCTGCCGGCACGCATACCGGACACGTGACGGTCACCGCTCCGGGCGCCAATGGCAGCCCAGTGACCGTGCCGGTCACGCTGACGATTCAGGCACCGTGCCAGGTATCGACAATTCAGCCGGACGCGCAGGTCAACGGCTCGCTCACTGCCAACGACTGCGGCGCGCCGCATCGTCCCGGAAGCCACGCGGATCTTTACACGTTCGACGCCGATAACGGTGACGCCTTCTCGATTCGCATGACCGCGCCATCGCTCAATTCGTACCTGATCCTGACCGACGACGCCGGCAACGTGCTCACTCAGAACGACGAGTGCCCGGGCGAATCACGGACGGCCTGCATCCGGAACTACACCGTTCCAGGCGCGGGCACGTACACGATTGAAGCGACGACGTCCGGCGCCGGCGAGACCGGTAACTATACGCTCTCGATCGTTCACGAGCTGCCGCCCTCGGCGCCTCAGAGCCTTGGCCAGTTCAAGAAAGACGGGAGCGCACTCCCGATCGGTGGAACGACGAACGAGAACACCGTCGTCTTCAAGGGAACGGTGAGCGACCCGAACAGCTCGGACTCCGTCAGACTTGAAATCGAGGTTGAGCCGCTCGGCAGTCCGTTTACCGGCTCGAGCACGCATCACAGTCCATACATCGCGGCGTCGCGCGGGAACGTGGCGGTATCGATTACCGCGGGCCCCTTCGACGACGCCGGTTACCACTGGCAGGCACGGAGCTGCGATAAGACCAATCGCTGCAGCGCATGGCTCACGTACGGTGGTAACGCAGAAACTGCAGCGGATTTCACGGTGAATACCGCGGCCCCCCCGCCCCCGCCGGCACCAGCTCCGCCGCCGCAAGGAGTTTCGCAATGATCCGACTTTCCATCACACTCCTGCTCGGCGTCGTGCTGCTGTTCGCGCTTCCCGCCGTCGGAGAGGCCCAGTCCGCTACCCAGCTATTGGATCAGGGAGTTCGCGCCTACGCGGTCCGCGAGTACGATGGCGGCGCCTGGCTGCTGCGCCGCGCGCTGTCGGTCGAGGGAAGTGGCGCGCTCACCACCAGCGATGCGGCGCGCGCGACGATGTACCTCATGGCGATCGAGGTGGCCCGCAATGAGCGGGACTCCGCGCTGGCGGCCGCGCGCCGTCTGGTGGTGCTCGATCCACGAATGAAACCCGACGAACAGAGCTTCTCACCACAGGTGATCGCGGTGTACCAGGAGGCCCGGCGCAACACGCCAAGCGTGACGATTCGCGCGCCGGGTGATACCGAGATCAAACCGGGGTCGGAAGTCTTTGTCGTCCGCCTCGGCTCGTCGACGGCTCCTGACGTAACCGCCGTCGTGACGGGGGCGGACGGCCGCGTCGTCCGCAACCTCTACGCAGGCACGATCCGCGACAGTGTGGACGTCCGCTGGAACGGCCTCGACGCCTCCGGCAACACGCCACCCGCCGGACGTTACTCCATCGTCGTCACGCCGCGCGGCGGAGACCGGCGCTCCTGGACGCTGCGCTTGCCGCTCGAGCTGGCCCGTCCTGCCGTGGATACGATGCCGCTGCCGCCGGCGCCGCCCGATTCGCTGTTCAAGCCGGAGCGCGGCGATTACAAGTCGGCGTGGCAGGCGCTGATCCCGGGCGTCGTCGCGGCGGGAGCGATCGTCGTTGTGCCGAACATCGTCGCGAGCGGTGAGCATGCGAGTGAGGCGCGCTTTATCGTCGGCGGCACCATCGCCGCCGCGGGCATCGCGGCGTTCTTTTCCCATCACCCCGGGCAACGGATACCGGCGAACGAGCAGTACAATCGGAATCTGCGCGAGTCCTGGAAGCACAATGTCGCCGATACCGAGCGCCGCAACGCGGAGCGGCTCCGCGGCGCGAGACTGGTCATTCGTCCAGGCGCGCCGTCCCTCACCACCTCGGACACGCCATGAAACGCGCGCTCGGGATCGCATGCGTGTGCGCGGTGGTGGGGGTGTCGACGCTTCCCCCCATCGCGGTAGCACAACACTTCAATGCGGCCGTGACCGGCGCGCCGGAGATCGTGCAGAGTCACATCGACTCATCGTTCAGCAGGCTGAACGGGTCAGTCTTCGGCGGCGAAGGCACGTTCGTGGCCGAGCATTTCGCGATTCGTCTGCGTTACGCCCAGGGGAATGTTTCCGCCAAATCCGATACGGGTATCGACCACCGCCAGGTCGTGGAGGGCGAGGCCCTGGTGGGCTATCGCGCGACACAATGGCTCACACTGTGGGCCGGCCCGACCGCGCGCGCCTATACGGTCGGCGACGCCGACCAGCGCTGGCTCCTGTGGTCCGCGAGGGTGACCGGCCGGGGCACGCTGCTGCCGGACAAGATGCAGACCTACGTCGAGTTGTGGGGCGCGCTGAGCGGCACAGTGGGGAATCCGGCGATGAAGGCGGGCGGGCGCGGGGCCGACATGGGACTGGAGTTGCGGCTCAGCAGTGAGACACCGCTCTGGGGACGGCTGGGCTATCGCATCCAGTCCTCGCACGCCGACGGTCTGCGCGAGACGGTCGAGGCAATTACGCTGTCAGTTATTTACGGCTTTCCGCAGTAGCGGATGTCAGGGATGCGGCGGAGCCGGTGGGTGCGAAGGGTGGCCGTGATCGGGCGGAGGACCGTGACGCGCCTGCGCGGCTGCGGCACGCGCGAGTCCCGCGGCTGCCTGCGCCGGCGTTGCACCGCGCGCGACCTCGGATTGCACGCGACCCGGTAACGCGAGCAGATCGCCGGGCGACGCTCCCGCGCGCAGTGTCTGACTAACGAGCGTCACTGTTTCCGCGGGTGGCACACCCAGGGCCGCGAGCGTTCCTGCTACTCGCAACCCCACGATCACGTCCGGCGTAGGCCTGCCTGTGCGCGCGAGCGCGGTGATGTCGCGGCCATGCAGACCGGCGGTAATCGCAAACGCGCCGGCCGTGATCTCCACGGTGTCGAGTGGATTCTCGAAACCCGCATTGCGGAGCGCCGCGGCCGTCGTGTCGAGCTGAGTCACCACCACGCGCAGCGCCGCTGCGATACGCTCCTCCGGAACGCCTTTCGCATTTCCTTCGATCGCTTTTTGAATCAGCGGATCGGCGGGAAGCCCCCGTTGCAGCGCCGCACCGCCAAGATCCTGAACTAAGCCAGCGATCTCGGGAGACACGCGTCCCGACAACCGCTCAGCGATCGTCTGCTGCGCGTCGAGCGTCGTGGCCAGTGCGGCCAGTCCGAGGAGCAAGCCACCAAGACATCTCATAGCGTGAGCACGCTGTTCCGTCTCCCGAACCCGTCGTCGATCGCAGGCGCCGTCGGGTCGGGGACCCAACGCGCGCCGTCTACCACGAAGGCGTACTGATGCTGGCCGGGTGGTAGCGACAGCGTCGCGACCCACAGGTCGCCGCTGCCAGAGCGCACCAGTGGCGTGGCTGCCGGATCCCAGCGGTTGAATGTCCCCGCGACGCAGACTTGGTGGGCCCCCGGCGCCACGAGGACGAATCGCACGGTAACCATTCCGGTTGGCGCGCTGGCGGTCGGACGCGACGGCCTGCCGAGCAACACGACGAGCGCAGCCGCGGCTGCGAGGGCGGGCGCGAGTAACCAGGCCGCGCGGGTCCAGCGGCGCTGGCGTTTCCGCTCGAGTGCGGCCATGACGCGCCACGTCACGGCGGGAAGCGAGACGGGCTCGCGATCGACGGCCGCGAGCAACCGCAACGCCTCTTCGCCTTCGGCGCGCAGCTCGGGCGGGAGGTCGGTCAGCGTGAGCTCACCGTCCAGCAGCTGCTTGACCTGCGGATGAAAATCATGCGTGGTCATGCGTGCTCTCTCAGTTGCTCGCGAAGCTTATCGTACGCCCGATGCATCCGCATCTTGAGCGAAGCGACAGACGTATTCAAGCGTTCCGCGATCTCCATGTACGACAGCCCCTCGACATGCTTCAGCACGAATACCTCGCGCTGCTCACCCGTCAGTCCCATCAGCGCGCGTTGCAACGCCCGGCGGCGCTCGGCCGTCTCCGTCGCCACATCCGATCGCTCGCCGGTCGGCACCGCACCCGCGGCGTCGAGCGACACGTGTGAGCGACCTTTTCTCTGCTCGGCAAAGCAGCGGTTGCGCAGAATAAGGAAGAACCACCCGACGAACTTGTTCGGGTCCTGGCACTGCGCGAGCTGGTCGTATGCGCGTACGAACGCATCCTGTACGGCATCTTCCGCGGCGTCCGTCGATCCCAGCATCCGGGCCGCGTAGCGCGCATAGCGGTCGCGATAGCGTTCGACCAGGACGGCATAGCGCTCGCGGTCGCCGGCCAGCACCGCCCGAACGATTTCGCCGTCGGAGGGGCCAGCCCCTCCAGCTCCTGTCTCAGCATGCAACCGACTTTCCTCCGCTAAAGAGCGTCAGCACGGGCAGTTAGTAACGTTACCTTCCCGCCCCCGCCGCCATCTTTAGCACGGCTATGTCCGCCATGCTAGAGCCCCAATCACCGATTGTGCCTGATGGGATCCTGCTGGAACGGCTGGTCCAGCGCGACTCCACGGCGTTGATCGAGCTGGAACGCCGGCATCGCAGTTCGCTCTATGCTCAGGTCTACGGGATGCTGGTAGACGCGCCCCTGGCCGAGCGAGTCGTCCGCGAGACGTTCGCGCATCTGTGGTACGCGGCGGCACGCTTTGTCGGTACCCGCAGCGCGTCGAGCTGGCTGCGCGATACCGCACGGGAGCTCGCGCGCGCCGAGCTGGCGCTGCGCGATCGGATGTGTACGACGTCGGATTGGAGGAAGGATGAAGAGGATTCTGGTGCTCGTTCCAGCGATGTTGCTGCCGGCGCTGCTCGCCGCGCAGACACCCGCGCCCAACGATCACGCGTCGGATATAGCGAAGGCGAAAGTAGCGGCAGCGAGAGCCCGCCACGCGACGCATGTGCGTGGTGAGGCGGTCGGCCTGGACAA
>DASZNX010000088.1:0-24476 GCA_035551075.1 Gemmatimonadales bacterium
TGCGTTCCTGAAGGAATCGTGAAGCCCGATCACCGGTTTTTGGGTCCGTTGCGCGAGCGCGATCTCGGACAGCGTGCCGACGCCGCCGCCGATCGCGATCAGCGCCTGGGCGACGCGCACGATCAGAAAATTCCGCATCTCCCCGAGGCCGGTCGCGAGGGGCACATCGATATAGGGGTTCGCGGCTGCGGCGTCCGTACCTGGTAGGATGCCGACGGTGATCCCGCCGTTTGATTTCGCGCCTTGCGCAGCGGCTTCCATGACGCCGCCGAGTCCGCCGCAGACGAGAATGGCACCGCGCTCCGCCAGTAAACGACCGGTCTCGTCCGCAATCGCCAATTCGTCTGTAGTGCAGGTGCCGCCACCGATGACGGCGATGAGGGGTTTCATTGATTGGTGAACGGAGGCTGAACGATTCCTCGATCGGTTATGAATGCATTCACATACCGCGCCGGCGTGACATCAAACGCAGGATTCAGCGCTTCAACACCTGCCGGCGCAATCGCGCGGCCCGCGAGCACGGTGATCTCGGCGGGCGCCCGCTGCTCGATAGGTATGAGATCGCCGTCGGGCAGCGATGCGTCCAGTGTCGACCACGGCGCCGCGCAGTAGAACGGTACCCCATGATGACGCGCCAATACTGCCAGGCCGTAGGTCCCGATCTTGTTGGCGAAATCACCGTTGGCACAGATCCGGTCGGCTCCGACCAGCACGACGTCGACCTTCGCCTGACGCATGAGTGTCGCGGCTGTGGCGTCGGTGATGAGCGTGCAGGGAATACCCGCGTGGAGCAGTTCCCACGCGGTCAGCCGCGAGCCCTGCAGCAATGGTCGCGTCTCGTCCACATAGACGTGCACCCGCCGGCCCTGCTCATGCGCGAGATAAATCGGCGCCAGCGCCGTGCCGATGCCGCCGGTTGCGAGCGCTCCGGTGTTGCAGTGCGTGAGGACATTGGCGCCATCGGTGAGAATCGTCAGGCCATGCTCGCCGATCTTGCGGCACATCGCCCGATCTTCCTCCCAAATGGCGGTCGCTTCCCGGTGCAGGCGCTCCCAGATCGCCGCGCCATCACCCTGCGTCGTCTGCGCCACTCCCGCCATCCGATGCAGCGCCCAGCGAAGATTCACCGCCGTCGGGCGTGCGTTCGCCAATAATTCCGAGCACTGTGTCACGCGCGCGAAGAAGGCGTCGCGCGGAGCGGTGCGGTGATCCCGGAGCGCTGCGACCAGGCCCATGGCCGCCGCGATCCCGATCAGCGGCGCGCCGCGCACCTGGAGCGTCCGGATCGCGTCCGCCACGGCTTCGACGCTCTCGAGGTCGCGCATGATCTCGGCATCCGGAAGGGCACGCTGATTGATGATGCGGAGCGCCCCGCTCGGGGACCAGCTGATGGCCTGGATGGGCACGAGGCTGAACCTAATGCGGAACGTGGAATGCGGAATGCGGAATTTCAGCCGACGGTTTGGAGCGCACGACACTACCTCTGCCATTCCGCATTCCGAATTCCGCATTCCGCGTTAGGTTTTCGCCATGAGCTACCAAACCCTCCTGTTCGAGATCCGCGATGGGATCGCCTTCACCACTATCAATCGTCCCGACAAACTCAACGCGCTCAACGACCAGGTAATGCTCGAACTGAGCTCGGCCGTCGATCGCATAACCACGGAAGCCGAGATCAAGGGCACGATTCTCACCGGCGCCGGCCCCAAAGCGTTCGTGGCGGGCGCCGACATCGGTGATCTCTCACGCCAGGGGCCGTTCGACGGCAAGGCGCGGGCGCAGCGGGGGCAGGCCGTGCTGCGGCGTCTCGAGACGTGCGGCAAACCGGTCATCGCGGCGATCAATGGATTCGCGCTGGGTGGCGGCTGCGAGCTCGCGATGGCGTGTCACCTCCGGATCGCGAGCGAGAACGCGAAGTTTGGTCAGCCGGAAGTAAAGCTCGGCATCGCGCCGGGCTACGGCGGAACGCAGCGTCTGCCGCGCATCGTGGGCAAGGGCATCGCGCTGCAGTTGATTCTCACCGGCGAGATGATCGACGCGCAGGAAGCCTATCGCGTCGGGCTTGTGAACAAAGTCGTTCCCGCGGGCGACTTGCTCGCCGAATCGGAGAAGATGATGCGGGGTATCCTCGCGATGGGACCCCTCGCCGTGCGGCTCGCCATGGAAGCCGTCGATCAAGGACTGGACATGAGCCTCGACGAGGGCCTGCTGCTCGAAGCGAATCATTTTGGACTCCTCGCCGCCACGTCGGACATGAAGGAAGGAACGACCGCATTTCTCGAAAAGCGCGCCGCCAAATTCCAGGGACGCTGATCCTGCTGCTCGTTACCGCGTGCCTCGCGGAACGGCAGCGTCCCGGTCCCCCGCGGCTGACCTTCACCATCGACAACATCTCGGCGGTCAGCGCTTCCCATACCGACACGCTCAACGGCAGCGTGTCTGCCGCGGACGATGACGGGATCGACTCCGTCTGGGTGGCGTTGGACAGCGTGGTGAAGGGCGAAGACGCGGGATTCGATCGGGTTTTCAGCTCACGCTGGCGCTTTGTGGTATCGGCCGGGCGCCAACAGGGTGACCTCCTGCCGCTTACCTTCCGGGCCCGGGATGTGGGAGGTTTCGAGGCCCAGCGGGACACGTACGTTGTGGTCGGACCGTAACTTCCGCAGCACCTTAACTGTTGACAGGACAATGACTTCCGAGTAAATTTAGGGCCTGTGTCCGACCGTTCCGACCGCCCCAAACGGAGTCATCCAGTTGCCGTCGGAGAAGCGCTCCAGGGCTACTTAGCGCGGGCTGGTTTAGCGCGACGGGTAGGCCAGGCGCAGATAATTCCCGATTGGCCCCGCCTGGTCGGCGCGCAGATCGCCGCCGTCGCGACACCCGAAAGCATCACCCCCGATGGCGTGTTGTTCGTGCGGGTAGCAACGAGCTCGTGGATGAATGAGCTGCAGTTGATGACACCGGACATTATGGCCCGGATCAATGCGGGTCGCGGCGCGGGCCGCATTACGACCATACGCTGGCTTCTTTCACGTTAGGAACTTGATGCCGAAGAAGAAACCTGCTGCGCCCCCGAAAGAAAAGAGCAACGGCGGCTATCAGGCCGACTCGATTCAGGTCCTCAAGGGCCTCGAGGCGGTGCGCCGCCGTCCCGCCATGTACATCGGCTCGGTCTCGGCGCGCGGCCTGCATCACCTCGTCTACGAAGTCGTCGACAACTCGGTGGACGAAGCGCTCGCGGGCTACTGCACCGAGATCGCCGTCACGATTCATGCGGACAACTCGATCACCGTCATCGATAACGGCCGCGGCATTCCCGTCGATATCCACAAGACGGAAAAAAAGCCCGGCGTGGAAGTCGCGCTCACGGTGCTGCATGCCGGCGGCAAGTTCGACAAGAGCACGTACAAGGTGTCCGGCGGACTGCACGGCGTCGGTGTGTCCGTGGTCAACGCGCTGTCCGAGAAACTGGAAGTCTGGGTCGATCGCGACGGCAAGCGGCATCACATGGCCTTCGAGCGCGGCGAGACGACCAAGAAGCTCGAGGTCGTGGGCAAGGCCAAGGGCACCGGGACCATGGTGCGGTTCAAGCCCGACGAGAAGATCTTTACCGAGACACGGTTCGATTACGCGACGATCGCCAACCGGCTGCGCGAGCTCGCCTTCCTGAATAAGGCGCTCACCATCGTCCTCAAAGACGAACGCAAAGGCAGCACGCGACAGGAGACCTTCTATTACAAGGGCGGGTTGGCGGAGTTCGTGAAGTGGATTTTGGGTAGCCGGAAGACGTTGCACCCGAAGCCCATCACGTTCGAAGCCACCCGCGAGGACGTCGAGGTCGAGGGCGCCCTTCAGTACGACGATCAGTACAGCGAGAACACGTTCACCTTCGTCAACAACATCAACACGCACGAAGGCGGGACGCACCTGACCGGCTTCAAGGCCGCGCTGACCCGCACGATCAACGAGTGGGCGAAACAGGATGGCGCGCTGAAAAAGGAGGAGTTCACGCTCTCGGGCGATGACGTGCGCGAGGGTCTGAACTGCGTCCTCAGCGTGAAGGTCAAGGCGCCGCAGTTCGAGGGTCAGACCAAGACGAAGCTCGGGAATTCCGAAGTCGAAGGCGTGGTGAAGACCGTGGTGAACGAGGCGCTGGGCGAGTTCTTCGACAAGAACCCCAGCGTGGCGCGCGCGATCATCGCCAAGGCGGTCAGCGCCGCCCGCGCGCGCGAAGCAGCCCGCAAGGCGCGCGAGCTCGTGCGCAAGAAGAGCGGCCTCGACGCCGGGATCCTGCCCGGCAAGCTCGCCGATTGCTCCCTCACCGATCCCAAGCTGTGCGAGATCTATCTGGTGGAGGGCGACTCGGCGGGCGGCTCGGCCAAAATGGGTCGGGACCGGAGCTACCAGGCGATCCTGCCGCTGCGCGGCAAGATCCTGAACGTGCAGAAGGCGCGCATCGACAAGACGCTGTCCAACGAAGAGATCCGGACGATCATCACCGCCATCGGCACCGGTGTCGGCGAGGATTTCACGATGGATGAGCTGCGCTATCACAAGATCATCATCATGACCGATGCGGACGTGGATGGCGCGCACATCAGGACGCTGCTGCTCACCTTCTTCTATAAGGAAATGAAGCAGCTGATCGACGAAGGCTACGTCTACATCGCGCAGCCCCCACTCTACCGCGTCTCCAAGGGCAAAGAGGAGTTCTATGCCTACGATGAGAAGGAGCGCGACAATTACATCAAGCGCCTCACCAACGGCAGCGAAAGCAAAGCGGCGATTGCGGTGAGCCGGTACAAGGGCCTGGGGGAGATGAACCCCGATCAGCTGCGCGACACGACGATGGATCCTGCCAAGCGCACGCTGCTCAAGGTGACGATGGAGGATGCGCTCGAAGCGTCGCAGCTGTTCGAGACGCTGATGGGCGACGAGGTCGAGCCGCGCCGCAAATTCATCGAGGAAAACGCGAAGTTCGTTAAAAACCTCGACGTGTAATAAACGTGCGTCGTACGTGAGCCTGCCCCGAGCGGAGCGAGGGGTGCGTCGTGCAGCTAGGCCAATTCCTCGATTCCGGCCTTCGTGACGCGGTGGGAGACCAGCTTTAGCGGCTTCTGCGTCAGCTTGTCCCCAATCACGATCGCTTCCGCCAGCGCGTCGAAGCCGGTGCGGATGCCGTCGGCGTCCTTCGCAAACACAGACGCGATCGGCTCCCCTTCCAGAACCTTATCGCCGGGTTTGGCCGTGATGACGAACCCCACGGTCGGGTCGATGGTGTCGTCCACCGTCCTCCGCCCACCGCCGAGCGCAATGATCGCGCGGCCGATGGTCCGCGGCTCGACGCGCTGCACGACGCCGGTCCGGGGCGCCGCGAAGACCTCGACGGCCTGGGCCTGCGGCAGCACGGAGGGATCTTCGACCGCCTTGGGATTGCCGCCCTGCGCTTCGATGATCTGTTCGAACTTCTCCGCCGCCAATCCGGATTCGATCGCTGTCTCCAGTTTCTTGCGAGCCTTTTTCGTGTTCTTCTCGACCCCGGCCTGCAGCAGCATCTCGACGCCCAGCGCGTACGTCACGTCGAGCAGGTCGGGCGGGCCCTCTCCGCGCAGCGCGAGAATCGCTTCCTCGGTTTCGAGCACGTTGCCGCATGCGCGCCCGAGCGGGCGATCCATCGCCGTGATGAGCGCGATCGTCGGACAGCCGCGATCCTCGCCGAGCGCGATCATCGTCTTCGCCAGCTCGAGTCCGCGCTCCACTTCGGGCAAGAACGCGCCGCTGCCGTTCTTCACGTCGAGCACGAGACCGTTCAGGCCCTCGGCCAGCTTCTTGGACATGATGCTCGCGGAGATCAGCGGAATCGACTCCACCGTCGCCGTCACGTCCCGCAGCGCGTACAGCTTGCGATCCGCCGGCGCGATCTCGGCGGTCTGGCCGATGAGCGCGCAACCCAGCTTCTTGACCTGGGCTTTCGCTTCGGCGAGCGAGAGATTCGTGCGAAAGCCGGGGATCGCCTCGAGCTTGTCGAGCGTCCCGCCGGTGTGGCCCAGCCCGCGACCGGACATCATCGGTACGGCGACGCCGCACGCCGCGACGAGCGGCGCGAGAACGAGCGAGACTTTATCGCCGACGCCGCCGGTCGAGTGTTTGTCGATGACGGGAAGTTTGAGGCCGTCGAACGAGAGCCGGTCCCCCGAGGCGAGCATTGCGTCGGTCAGCGCGGCGAGCTCCTGGCGCTCGAGCCCGCGCAGGAACACCGCCATGAGCAACGCCGAAATCTGATAATCGGGAATGCGCCCCGCGGTGTATTCCGCGACGAGCGCGGACCACTCCTCGGGACTCAAGCTTTTGCCGTCGCGCTTGCGCTCGATTAGAGGCCCGACGATCATTGGCTGATGCGCCTCTTCCTGTGTCTGGTTGGTTCGCTGCTCACCGTCGCGCCGCTCTCGGCGCAAGGCGATTCCACGGTCTCGCATGCCGCGCCCGCCTCCACGGCGGCCCATCATATCGCCGCGGGAGACAGCGCCGGCCAGATGCATCCCGACGTCGCGCTGCGGCACTATCAGGCGGCCCTCGCCGTCGATTCGCTGAGCTACGAAGCGAACTGGAAGGCGGCCCGGGCGATCGCCGACGTAGCCAAACAAATACAGGGCAACGCGGACTCTCTCAAGCACCGCCGGGACAGCCTGTATTCAGTGGGAAAAACCTATGCCGAGCGTGCGGTTCGCGCGGATTCGACCCAGGCAGACGGGCATTATGTCCTGGCGATGGTGCTGGGCCGGTGGTCGCGAACCAAGAGCAGCAAGGAGCGCGTCAAGTACGCCAAGATCATCTATGACGAAGCCACGCGCGCCATCGAGATCAATCCCAACCACGACAACGCCCACCACGTCCTCGGTGCCTGGAACGCGGAAGTGAAACGTTTGTCTGGGTTCACGCGCTTCTTTGCGAAGACGTTGTACGGCGGTGGATTCATGTCGAAAGCCAATTGGCCAGACGCGGTGAGCCACTTGCAGAAGGCGATCGAAATCAACCCGCAGCACATCTATCACCGGCTCGAGCTGGCGCAGGTCTTCGACGATCTGGAGCAATACTCCAAGGCACGCGAGCAGCTGCAGGTGATTCCGACGCTCCCGGAGCGCGATGTCCTCGACGCCCAGTACAAGCAGGACGCGGCAAAGCTGCTCGATCAGATCAAGGACAAAAAGGACAAGACGAGCTAGCGTCAGGGTTGTCAGTGTGATGATTCGCATGACGCGCGTGATCTAGATCCGCTTGACGGACTCGGAGTCCCCGAGCGAAACTATTGCACTCATGACGATCAACTCGGCACTGACACACGCGGAAGCGGAGCGTCTCGCCGCGCGGATCGCCGAGCTCGAGCACGAGCGCAAGCATCTGCTCGCGGTCATCGAGATCCTGAAAGAAGGATCCAGCTCCTTACACTTCATCGACATCCTGCAGGCGATCGCGCGCAAGCTCGGCGAATCATTCGGGCTCGATCGCTGCTCGATTTTTCTCGGCGAAAAAGGCGGCAAGCAGGTGCGGCTCGTGGCATCGTACGAAGATCCCACGATCCGCAACTATGTCGTCGACCTCGAGCGCTACCCCGAGCTGAAGCGCGCGATGCAGAGCGGTGAGACGGTGTTCATTCCCGACGCGGCCAACGATCCCTCCCTGAAGCACGTCAAAAGTGAGCTGATCAATCGGCGCGTGAAGTCCATCACGGTGGTCCCCATCACCTGGCGGTCGGTGTCGATCGGCGCGATTTTCCTGCGCACTTATCGCGATGGCCCCACCTTTTCCGATGCCGACGTCCGCTTCGTCCAGGTCGTGGCGTCGCTCACCGCGCAGAGTCTTCGCAACGCGCATCGCTACGAGCGCCTCGCTCAGCGCCAGCAGGAAACCGGCGAGCAGTTGCGCCGCATGGAGCTCGAGCGCGTCGCGCTGCTCGCGTTCATGCGCCGCCTGCTCGACACGTTCGGGCAGCGCGAGGGAGCCTGGGGCGAAGGCCTCCTGCCGAAAGCCAGCGCCGAGGAGCTCGACCGGCTGGTCAGCGTCGCCATGGCCGTCATTCAGGAAGAAGCCAAAGGGCGGTGAAGCCAGCAGCACGCGCCGCGGAGCTGCGGCGCATTCTCGAGCGGGCCAATCACGCGTACTACATCCTCGACAAGCCGGAGATGTCGGACGCCGAGTACGACCGGCTGTTCCGCGAGCTCCAGGCCCTGGAAGAAAAGCACCCGGACCTCCATACGCCCGACTCGCCCACCCTGCGCGTCGGCGGCGAGCCCGCGACGGCCTTTCGCAAGCATCGCCATCTGGTCCCCATGCTGTCGCTCGCCAACGCGTTCACTGAAGCCGAGCTGCAGGAGTGGGAGGAGCGGAATGCCCGCCTCGTGCCCGAAGTCGCTAAAGCGGGCTACACGCTCGAAGTGAAGATCGACGGCGCGGCGGTGAGCCTCACCTACGAAGACGGCGTGCTGGTCACCGGTGTCACACGCGGCAACGGCGTAGAGGGCGAAGACGTCACGGCGAATCTCCGCACGGTGCTCGATCTGCCGCTGCGGCTGCGCGGCCGGGGCTGGCCGAAGAAAATGGAGGTACGGGGCGAGGTCTATCTACCGAAGAGCCGCTTTGCGGAAACCAACAGGCAACGCGAGAAAGCCGGCGAGCCGCCCTACGCCAATCCGCGCAACGCCGCCGCCGGCGCACTGCGACAGCTCGATTCGAAAAAAACCCGCGCCCGTGGACTCCGTGTGTTCACGTTCCAGGTGGAAGCGCCGGGCGCCAGACTCGGCATCGATTCGCAGCAGGAGCTGCTGGAGACCCTGAAGGAGTGGGGCCTGCCGGTGGAGCCGCATCACACGCGCGTCCCGAACCTCGCCGCGGCGCATAAGGAAATTCACAAGCTCGAGACGCTCTTGCCCACGCTCGATTACGGCGCCGACGGCGTTGCGGTCAAGGTCGACAAACGCTCGCTGTACGCCGAGCTCGGCACAATCGGCAATCGCGAGCCGCGGTGGGCGATCGCCCGGAAGTTCGCGCCGGAAGTCCAGGTGACGAAACTGCTCGACATCCGCATCAACGTGGGCCGCACGGGCGCGCTCAACCCCTATGCCGTGCTGGAGCCCGTGGAAGTCGGCGGTGTCACCGTCTCGAACGCGACGTTGCACAACGCGGATCTGATCGCCGCCAAAGACATCCGTGTCGGCGACGAGGTAGAGGTCACCCGCGCGGGCGAGGTCATTCCGCAGATTCTCGGGCCCGCGCCCGGGCGCCCGCGTGGCGAGAAGCCGTTTCGGATGCCGGAGAAATGCCCGAGCTGCGGCTCGCAGGTCGAGCACCCGCACGATGAGGTGATGACCTACTGCCCCAACATCTCCTGCCCGTCCCGGATTCTCGAGGGCATCGTCCACTTTGCGAGCCGCAGCGCCATGGACATTCGCGGGCTGGGTTACGAGCGCGTCCGCGCGCTGCTCGACGCGAAACTGATCGACAATGTGGCGGATTTGTACGACCTGACGCCGATGAATCTGCTCACGCTCGAGGGCTTCGCCGAGAAGTCCGCCCAGCAGCTCGTTGACGCCATTGAAGCCTCGAAGCGGCAGCCGCTTTCTTCCCTGCTGTTCGCGCTCGGCATCCGCCATGTCGGGCAACAGGGCGCCCGGCTGCTGGCCCGGCACTTCGGGTCGATGCACACCCTCGCCAAAGCGTCGGGCGACGAAGTCGGCGAAGTGCGCGGCGTGGGACCGGCGATCGCGGAAGCGGTCGCGGGCTTCTTCCAGGAGCCGCGCAATCGCAAGCTCATCGATCGGCTCGAGAAGTCGGGCCTGACGATGAAGGAGACCGCGGAGTCCACGGGTCCGCGTCCCCTGGCCGATCAGACGTACGTCATTACGGGCACGCTGCCGACGTTGTCGCGGCAACAGGCCAAGGACCTCATCGAAGCCGCGGGCGGGCACGTTTCGGACAGCCTCTCGAGGAAAACGACCGCGCTGGTGGTCGGCGCCGATGCGGGGTCGAAGCTCGACAAGGCCGAAGCGCTCGGTATCGAGCAGATCGACGAAGCCGAACTCTTGCGCCGTTTGAGCCGCAAACCCTAAGTTGGCGTCCCATATGACGGTGCCCGGAATCCTCAAGCAGCTGCACGCGAGCCTGGCCGCTCACGCGCCCGATCAGCTCATCACGATCTTACAGGAAGCGGGCTACGCCGCGGGCGAAGGGCTGTACCGCGATTTCGCCGCGACGAATAATCCGGCTGATCTCGATGCCGACATGCTGGCCGAAACGTTGTCGCAGTTCTTTACGAGCGGCGGGTGGGGCAGCGTGGCGATTACCCCGATCGGAACCGGCGCGCTCGCGCTCGACTCTACCGATTGGGTCGAAGCCGAGCCCGGCACCGCGCAAACACCGATGTGTTTTTTCTCCGCGGGGATGCTCGCCGATTTCCTGGGACGGCTATCCGATGAGACCGTCGCCGTGCTGGAAGTCGAATGTCGCAGTCGAGGAGACAGTCGCTGTCGCTTTCTCTCGGCGACGCCGGAGGTGCTGGAGCGAGTCTATAACGACATGACCGCGGGAAAGACCTACGAGGACGCCCTCAAGTAGCGTTACCGCCGAGCGACGCTGACCCCTTCGAGCAGCAGCGACGGCGACCAACGGGCTCCCAGCCACCGTCCATCGTTTCCGAATCCACCAATCTTTTTGAGCAGATCGTAGGCGTTGCCGGCAACGGCGGCGTCCTTTACACGACCGGTGACTTCCCCGCGCTGGACGCGATAGGTGAGCCCGACCGGATGGCTGAACGCGCCGCTGATCACGTTTCCCTGCCCCACGCCGATCAGATCGTCGACGATGAGCCCATCGGCGATGTCGCCGATCAGACCACCGCCCAGCGTCGCGACGTGCCCGGGCGCGGGAGACGCATGGTGCGAGCGCTCCCCACCCCCATCAGTCATGCGAAACAGAATGTTCGTATAACCGATGTGCGGTTTGCCGAAAAATCCGCGCTGTCCGTTGCCCGTGCTCTGCGTTTTCGCGCGCGCGGCGGTCTCGAGATCGTACACGAACCGCCCGACCTTGCCGTGCTCGACCAGTCCGGTCGCTCGAGACGGCACGCACTCATCATCGATGGGGCGCGAGCCCGGACGTCCGGGACTGAGCGGATCATCGATAATCGACAAGCGCGCGTCGAACATCATCTCACCGACTTTTCCCGCGAGCGGCGAGCTTCCCTGCAATACTGTCTTACCGGACAGGGCCTGCTCGAGTGGGAGGACCACGGCCGCGAGCCCCGCGGGTGTGAACACCACAGGGAGCGCGCCCTCGGGTGGCTCGACCACTTTCAGCGCCGCGGTGAGGCGTGTTTCGATCGACCGGATCAGCGCCTCGAGATCGGCATCGGTGGGCATGTCCGCGCCCACGTACTGATCGTAGATCATCAACACGTCGTCGCCCGCAATGCGCGTGACGTCGGCCGCAACCGCGATTCCGGTGCCGCGGTATTCTCCCCGCGCCCCGGCGCTATTGCCGACCGCCGTGTCGGCGACTTCGCGTTCCACCGACACGTTGACCTGACAATCGGGCCGCTCCAGGCGCTCGACAAGCCGTTTGCCCATGCGGATCAAGTCATCGAGCGACGCGTTGGCCGTGCGGTCGAAGTAAGTGGGGATCGGCGGCAGTTGCGACGTTGCGGCCGTCGGGAACGCGAGCTCGACGGTCTCGCCGAGCTCGGCGGAGGCGCGGGCACGGGCGACGAGCGCCTCAGGGTCCGGCGTGGCGCTCGTGGTGCCGGCGACTCCCATGCGACCGCCGGCCACGACCCGAAGGTTGACTCCGGCCTCTTCCGAAATGCCCGCCGCCTTGAGGCGACCCGACTCGAACGCGACCGCGGTCTGTTCTTCGCGCCGCCACAATGCGTCGGCGTTATCGACTTTGCGGCGCGCGGTCTCGAGCAGGCGGTCGATCATACATCGCCCCCAATGAGGGCTTCTTCGATCCGCACGTGTGGCGCCCCTTCGGTGACGGGCAGCGGAAACTGGCCGCCTTTCCCACAGCCGCCGCCCATCTGATTCCAGGTGAAGTCGCCGGCTATCGTGTCGATGCGGTCGAGCGTTTGAAAGAGATTCCCCGCGAGGACGACGTCCTTCACCAGCTCCGCGCCGTGACCGTCGCGGATCATGTATCCCCAGCCCGCGGTGAAGGAGAAATTCTCGAGCATGGTCTGCCCGCCGAACGCGCCGCACGCGTAGACGCCGAGCTTGATATCGCTGATCAAATCTTCGAATCCGACCCCCGCTTTCCCCGGCGCGATGTACGTGTTCGTCATCCGCACGATCGGCGGGTGGCGAAATGAAATCGCGCGCGCATTGCCGGTCGGCCGCTCGCCGAGCTTCGCGGCGGTTTCGCGCGAGTGCAGGCGGCCCACCAGAATGCCTTCGCGGATCAGCGGCGTATCCTGCGTCGGCGTGCCTTCGTCATCATAGGGGAGCGTGCCGCGCAGCCCGCCGGCCGCGCCGTTATCGCCCGCATTCAACACCGGTTTGCCGAACCGCCGGCCGAGCGTCATCATCTCGCGCGCCTGCGGGTTCTCATACACGAAGTCGGCTTCCGAGAGATGCCCGAACGCCTCGTGGATGAAGACGCCCGCGAGCTCGTTGTCGAGGATGACGGGGTATCTGCCGCCGCGCACGCGCGGCGCGTCGAGCAGATCGACGGCCCGCTGCGCCGTCGCGCGGAAGCGATCCTCGAATCCCTGGACGCTGCGCCAGCCTTTGCGCAGCCCGATGGATTCCAGTCCCTTCTCGATGGTGCCGTTCCGGCGCCCGATCGCGGTGCCTGAAACGACGACTTCGGGACGCAGTTGATAGAGCGCCGTGCCTTCGGAGTTCACGTACCAGACTTCCGAGACCTCATCGCGATAGCTCGACTGCGTATCGACCACCGCGCTCGAGACCGCGAGCAGCGCGCCGTTGTATCCCTCGAGCAATTTTTTCTTCTCGGCGAGCGCGATCCCCCGCACGTCCCCGTCCAGATCGAGCTCGGCATCGGCGATCTGGGGCTCGGTCTCGGCCAGCCGGATCGGTTCATCGAGCCGCACGGCGCGCGACAGCTCGTTCGCCCGCCGGACCATCGCGGGCAGCTCGTCGAGCGACGTAAACGACGCGATGCCCCAACCGCATCCCTTATTGAGCACCCGCACGAACCCGCCCTGGTCTTCGCTGACGGTCGCGGTCTCGAGCCGCCGGCCGCGAAACGCGACCGCCGAGCTCCAGGTTCGCTCGACGCGAATCTCGGTGTAATCGGCCCTGGACTGTTTGACTGCGGCGGCGAGACGATCTTTCAACGCATTTCCTTCAGTTTGTCGCGATAATCGGGGCGGACGACGATTTCACCGTTAACGATAACCTCGAGGTCCCAGGGAAGAATGATGAAGTTCTCGTTCTCGAGCGCGTAGTAGTCGGGCTTATAAGTTCCCGTCTTGAACGACACGGCGGTCTTCACAGCCGCGGGCTTCAATTCGCGCACCGCCGCGAGCGCGAGCTTCATCGTATCGCCCGACTCGCACGTCTCATCGACAAGCAACACCCGCTTGCCGGTCACCAGCCTCGGCGGGCCGGCGATCACCGCGGGCGACGCCTCGGCCGTCGTGCGGGTGATGGCGATCGAAGCGAAGTCGCGCTGCAGAATGCTGGCGACGACGGCTCCGGGAATGACGCCGGCCTTGGCGATCCCGATCACCACCTGCGGGTCGTATTCGCGAAAGACCTTGAGCGCGAGCACCCGGCACAACTCGCCGAACAGCGGCCAGTCCACCTGCAATACTCCGCGCGGCGGCTGGCTCTTGGGTCGGATACCGGGAGTGGAGCGGGGAGTGGGTCGCGGCCGGGGAGGGAGCGCCATTGCGGATTCTACATTGCCGAAGTCTTGCGCCGCAAGCTATTTTCGGCGCATGGGTTTCTGGCGCCGCTTGTTCGGCGGGGACGGCTCGTCAGGCGACGATCTCAAACCACAACGTCTCGATTATCTCAACGAGGCGTTAGCCCTGGAGCGTCAGGGGGATTATGATGCGGCGCTCACGTCGTACCGCCTGGCGCTGCGCGATCACCCGAACGATGCTCGCATTCTCCAGAACATGGCGATCGCGTTCACGAAGACGCGACGCTTCGACGAGGCGATCCGCCATTATCGCCGCGCGCTCGAGCTCGACGGCTCGCTCGCCGGCGCGCATTACGGGCTCGCGTTTCTGCTGCTGCAACGCGGCGATCCCGATGGCGCGGCGCAACATCTGAAGACGTTCCTTGCTCATCCCCCGAGGGGCCCGGATGCTCAGAAGTGGATCGAGCACGCCAGTCAGGCGTTGCACGATCTTCGCTCCGACGCTGCATCGACTGGCACGGGCGCGACCGGTACCGCAGGCGGGGCGACCGGGACAGGCAGGACGGGCACGATGGGCGGAGGAGACGCCTGATTCGGGGCGGGGTGCTCGCGTTCCTCGCTGTCCTGGTCGGCGTCGGCTGCAAAGTAAGTACCAATCTCGACCAGGTCGTTGCGCTCGAAGTGGTGCTCCCGGATGGCGGCCAGCTCGAAATCGGCGACACACTCTTCCCGAGAGCGCGCGCGCTCAACGGCCACGGCGATACGGTCACGTCCAATATTTTCTGGGAGGCGCTCGATACCGCCGTGATCGCCGTGCTCGACAGCAGCACCGGCGCGACGCTCGGGAAGGCGATCGGCAGCGGGCGCGTGGAGGCGCTCGTGGGACTGCTTCGCTCGAACCCGCAGGCGATCACCGTGATTCCCCACCTCGATTCCGTGCTGGCGCTTGGGCCCACACGCGATACCGTCTCGATTGCCGCTGATTCGCTCTCGGATTCGCTCGGCGTGCAGCTGTTCTCGTCGCCGCCACCGGCGTCGAATCGTCGCGTTGTCTTTGCCGCGACGACCTTTCCAGCGGGCGCACCGCTCGTCACATTTGTCCCCAAGGACACGCTGTTCAGCAGTTTCAGCGGCGTCGCCGCAGTCCGCCTGCGCTTGACGGCGGGCAATTCCCCGCCGGATTCCGTGGTGGTAACCGCCACCGTGCAACGACCGGATGGCACGCCGATACCGGGCAGTCCCGTGACTTTTGTGGTGGAGTATCGCCCATGAGCAAGGGAACACTGACTCAGCTCTTTTTCACGGCCGTGGACCGGCATGCCGGCCTTCCCGCCGCGTTCCGGTCGAAGGTCGGCGGGGCGTGGACGGGCGTGACCCATCGCGAGGCGCTCGAGCGCGTTCAGGCGATCTCGCTCGGGCTCCGCGAGCTGGGCATCCAGCCCGGTGATAAAGTTGCGATGATCTCGGAGAACCGGCCCGAGTGGTCGCTGTCGGACTACGCCTGCCTGTGCAGCCGCGCCACCGATGTGCCGATCTACACCACTCTGCCGGCCAAACAGACCGAATACATCCTGCGCGATTCGGAGTCGGTGGCGGTCCTGTGCTCGACGGCGCTGCAACTCGACAAGGTGCTCGAGGTGCGCAACGCGCTGCCGGGGCTCAAGCACATCATTGCATTTGACGCGGGGGCCGCCGCACAACGGCCCGGGATCATGTCACTCGCGGATCTCGAGAAACGCGGCCGCGCCGCGGTGGCGAAGTATCCGGACTGGAAGAAGGACGCGCTGTCGGTGCGTCCCGAGGATCTCGCCACACTCATTTACACGTCCGGAACGACGGGCGACCCCAAAGGGGTCATGCTGTCGCACTACAATCTGTGGTCGAACGTGCAAGCATGTCTCCAGATGATCCCCATCGGTGGCGGCGATGAGTGCCTGTCGATGCTGCCGCTGTCGCATAGCTATGAACGAATGGTCGACTACACGCTCTTTCAGGCCGGCGTGATCATCAACTACGCCGAGTCGTTCGACACGGTCGCCGCGAACCTGCTGGAAACGAGGCCGACCGTCGTCCTCTCCGTGCCTCGCCTGTACGAGAAGGTCTATGCGCGCGTGCTCGAGAACGCCCTGTCGGGCAGCGCGATCAAGCGGTCCATCTTTTTCTGGGCCAAACGGACCGGCGACCAGTGGGCGACGCTGTCGTTGGCCGGCCTGCCGATTCCGGCCGGCCTCGCCATCAAGAAAAAGGTCGCCGACCGTCTCGTATTCTCGAAATTGCGCGCGCGTACGGGCGGCCGAATCCGCTTCTTCGTGTCGGGTGCCGCCGCGCTATCGGCGGAAATCGTGAAGTTCTTTTACAGCGCCGGCCTGCCGATCATTGAAGGCTACGGATTGACCGAGACGTCACCCGTCCTCACGCTCAACCCGCTCGACGGGATCAAGATCGGGACCGTGGGTCGGGCGATTCCCGGCGTGGAGCTGAAGATCGCGGGTGACGGCGAAATCCTGGCGCGCGGACCGAACATCATGCAGGGCTATTACAAGCTTCCCGAGGCGACCGCCGACGCCATCGATCCTGACGGTTGGTTCCACACCGGTGACATCGGCGAGCTGGACTCCGACGGCTATCTCAAGATCACCGACCGGAAGAAGGACCTCTTCAAGACCGCGGGTGGCAAGTACGTCGCTCCGCAGCCCATCGAGGCAATGGCAAAGCAGAACAAGTTCGTCGCCCAGGCAGTGGTGTTCGGGGATCGGCGCAAGTTCCCGATCATCCTCGTAGTGCCGAACTTCGAGGTGCTGAAGCGCTGGGCCGCCGAGCGCAGCCTGGCGTACGGGTCAAATGAGGAGCTGATTGCGCTGCCGGATGTTCAGGCCAAGGTGGAACGCGAGGTCATGAGCTCGCTCCACAACCTGGCGAAGTTCGAGACGCCGAAGAAGGTCGTGCTCTTACCGCAGGACTTCTCCATCGAGACCGGTGAGCTGACGCCGAAGCTTTCAGTGAAACGACGGGTCGTCGAAACGAAGTACAAAGAGCAGATCGACGCGGCCTACACCGCCGGGGACGCGCTGGCGGCGGCCATCGAAAGCGGCGGCGGAGGCTAGCGCTTCTCGCCCACCCAGAGGCCGCTCTCGGCGGCCAGCTTGACGAGCCCGATCGGCAGTTCGGGCTCTTCGTTTACTACGACAAACCGGCGGCCGCGCAGCAGCACGCGGTGCGCTTCGACGAGCCAGGGCGACGTCGCGAGATCGGCGCCGACCACGACGCCGCGTGCGATCGACGTGCGCAGCGGCACGCGCTCGTTCGCATAGAGGAGCGACAGCGTCGGCTGCTCCTCCATTTCGGTGGGAGCGTTGATCCCGACGAAATGAATGCCTTCCATCAGTCCGCTGAGACGTGGAGCCTGGCGCGCCGCGGCCCCGATCAACACGACGAAGCCGCCAGGTCCCGAAAGCTCGAGGAGCGCCTGCAGCCGTTCGGTGTCGGCGGAGGGGAGCGGCGAGGGCGGCCGGTAGACGGGACGTGGGCCCGAGCTCATGTCGCTCGACACCCGCTCCTTGCTGCGCCGGAAGTTCACGATCCCCCGCGAGATCGGATACTCCTTGTGGCACACGGGACATCCGATGATCCCAGAGCGCACCATGCGATCGCGCACCTCACCGGTCGAGAGCACGAGCATTTCCTCTCGGTGAGGCTCGGGGCACCGCAGCATTTCGGTCAGTTCGATGTGCATTTGACCAGGTCCGTGGTACGTGGTGCGTGGGGCGTGGGGCGCGCGCCGATGACCTCGGTCGATATACCACGTACCACGCACCACGCACCAGGCACCGTTATCCCCTCGGCGTATAAATGGCCGGGAGCAGGCGAATCTCAGTCACCGCGACATGCTCCGGCTGCGTCACGGCGTATACCACCGCCGCCGCCACATCCTCGGCCCGCATCATGTCCTTGCGCTTCGTGAAGCCCGGCTTCGAATCGGGGTCGACGGCGTTCCAGATGTCGGTGTCCACGGGTCCAGGAGAGATCAAAGTCGTCCGCACACCGCTCTTCGCGGTCTCCTGGCGGATGACCTCGTGCATGCCGCGCAACCCGAACTTGCTGGCCGCGTAGGCCGTCGAGCCGGAGAAACCGATGTAATCCGAAATCGATCCGATCGTCACGAGGTGCCCGCTCCCGCGCGCGACCATTTTCGGCACGAGCGCATGGGCAAAGAGAAACGCAGAGGTCAGGTTGGTCGTCAGTGTCGACGTGAAATCGGCGAGCGTCGTCTCGGCAAGCTGCTTGATAAAGAAGATACCGGCGTTGTTCACGAGCACGTGGGGAACGCCGACTTTCTCCTCGACGCGCGCGACGGCCCGCTCAACACTCCGGGGATCCGTCACGTCGCAGGCAATGTCGGTGCGCCGCTCCGCCGTGGCGTCGCGCAGGCTCCGCGCCAGCCGGACGACGTGCATCCCGGAAGCGTGCAGCGCATCCGCGACCGCCAGCCCAATGCCCCGCGATGCGCCCGTCACGAGCGCGATTTTCACAACGCGAAGCTGCCGCCGTGCACGAGCCTCAGGAATTCATCGCGCGTCTTGCCGTCATCGCGAAACGCGCCCCGCAGCGCGCTGGTCACCGTCTTGGAATTCTGCTTCTCGACGCCGCGCATCATCATGCAGAGGTGATACGCCTCGATGACGACACCGACGCCGAGGGGCTTCAGGACCTGGCACAGGGCCTCCGCGACCTGATCGGTCAGCCGCTCCTGCACCTGGAGCCGGCGCGCGAAGACCTCGACCACGCGCGGGATCTTGGACAATCCCACGATCCGGCCGTTCGGGAGATACGCCACATGCGCGCGGCCGAAGAACGGCAGCATGTGATGCTCGCACATGGAGTAGATCTCGATGTCGCGCACGCAGATCATGCTCTCGTGCTTTTCCTCGAACAGCGCATCGCCGATCACTTCGTCCACGTTCATGCCGTAGCCGCGCGTCAACCACTTGAGCGACGCTTCCACGCGCGCGGGAGTCTGCCGCAGACCCTCGCGCGTTGGGTCTTCGCCGATCTGCTCGAGGATCTCGTGCACGAGCTCCTGAAACGGTGGGCGTTCCATGACCGCTGGGGGCACAGCGGGTGACTCGGTGTGCAGCTTCATTTTGTTTCGTGCCATGGTAAGTTGGTCCCCCGTGCGGTTCCTAAAGCTACTTCCAGCGGCACTACAGATGGGAGGCTCCGCTCTCGCGGCGCTGTGGACATTCCCCAGCATGCTGCTGTCGGCGTTCCTCGTCGCCTGGGGCGCGGAAGCGGCGCAATTCCTGATCTCGCAAGGGCTAGCCCTCGCGATCCTCGCCTGGCTGCAGACCATCCCCGAATTCGCCGTCGAAGCCGTCATCGCCTGGGATGCGGGACGCGATGCGAGCCGCGCGCATCTCGCGATCGCGAATCTCACGGGCGCGATTCGCTTGCTGCTTGGCCTCGGCTGGCCGATGATCTACTTCGTGTTCGCTGTCTCGGGGCGGCGAGCCGGCGATCCGAAGCTCACGCCCATCAAGCTGCACCGCGAGCACGCGGTCGAGGTGATCGGACTGCTTCCGCCGCTGCTCTATTTCATCGTGATCATCTGGAAACAGACGATGAGCTGGATCGATGCGGTGGTCCTGCTGGCGCTCTACATCGCTTATCTCGCCATCCTGCTGCGCCATCCGCCGCATGACGCCGAAGAGATCAGCGATGCGCCGCGAGTCTCGCAGTGGGCGTATCGTCTCGGCGGCATTCGGCAGAAGCTCGCGATCGGCGGGCTGTTCGCCGCCGGCGGGCTGCTGCTCTACGTCACCGCGCATCCCTTCCTCGAGTCGATGCTCGCGGTCGCCGGCCTCGTGGGCGTGAGCCAATTCATTCTCGTGCAATGGGTCGCGCCGTTCCTGTCGGAATTCCCGGAAAAAGTCTCCGCGTTCCTGTGGGCGCGCCGCGTCACGCACGCGCCGCTGGCGCTCATGAACATGGTCTCGAGCAATATCAATCAGTGGACGGTGCTCGCGGCCATGATTCCGCTGGTGTACGGCTACTCGCACATGAGCCATCATGGCACCTGGGCGCCGTTCCACTTCGACGCCGAGCAGCGATTGGAGCTCATTCTGACGGTGCTGCAGACGGGGCTGGGGATCGTCGTCCTCGCGAACATGGAGTTCGACTGGTTCGACGCCACGGCGCTCTTCGTCCTCTGGGTCGTGCAGTTCCTCGCGCCGCACTTGCGCGAAGAAGTCTCCGTCGCGTACGCGTTGTGGATCGCGATCTTGCTGGTGGGATTCATCGTTCAGCGGCGGACGCTGCGCGCGCCGCGCTACTTCCGCGAGATCCTCGCGCAAAAACGATCGGCCGGATCTGCTTGACGCAGCCGGCCGACCGATTACAGAAGGAACGGAGAGGATTATTGAAGCCCGAAAGTAATGACTGGTCCCTCACCACGAATTCTGTCTTCCCCAATCGAGGGGGCGTGACATGGGCCGCAGTATCTGGGTCCACTATCGAGCTTGTTGGCTCAATAATTTGACTCCCCGCTCCTGCGTACTAGAATAGTTTCCGTCCCCGAAAGGTCAATCGCCCTGAATCTCTCATTACTCGCCGCTGTCGTGATGCTGTTGGCTTGGGTGCTGCTGCTATTTGTAGCACGAATTCCCAGCGGAACGATTCATCTGCTGTATGCGGCAGCGGTAATTCTGTTCGCGCGGCGCGCGCTCGTCGGCGCTCCACGCTTCCTGTCTTAGCCGCTCAGACGCTCAGATTTCCCAGTTCGAGAACAGCGCTCCCTGCGTGGCATGCCGCTCGGGGTAGCCGGCGTACGTCATCCGCAAGTCCGTCCACCGTACCCGATAGCCGCGCGCGATCAAGCGGCGGAACGCCTCGCCGTAGCGGCTTTGGCACCGCATCGCGATGCGGCGAATTCCGGCCTTGGCTGCCGCGGCTTCGACGGCCGCGACGGCTGCCTCGAATGCCGCGTCGGTTCGCGCCGCCAGCTTGAGCACG
This sequence comes from Gemmatimonadales bacterium, assembly GCA_035551075.1. Classification (GTDB taxonomy): domain Bacteria; phylum Gemmatimonadota; class Gemmatimonadetes; order Gemmatimonadales; family GWC2-71-9; genus 20CM-2-65-7. The sequence goes on from DASZNX010000088.1 coordinate 20,887, forward strand.
CGCACTTCGTCGCGCGTGCGGGTGTCCGCGAGCGGCGCCGAGTGCCATACCGCGAGCGCGTCGAGCCCTCCCGCGCGATCGCTCTCCACGAGCGACGTGTCGCCGAGGCCCAGCTCGGCGGTGAGCAGGATCTCGCGCGAAAAGTCGATTCCGGGCACGAGGTCGCCGACCAACCGCCGTCCCGCCTCCATCGTCGCGTCTTTCTCATTCGCCGCGCGGCGGGACAAGAGGACGGGCGCGGGATGGCCGCGGGTCGCGATCTCGTTGGTCAGTGTCACCGTGAGGAACCCGGGCGTGAAGCCAAGCCGCGCATAGAAGCCGATGTTCTCTGGCGTCCGCGGCATCGTTTCGAGACCCAGCGTCGTGACGCCGCGATCGATGAGCCAGTCGGCCGCGGTGTGGACGATCGTTTTGCCGACGCCCGTGCCCTGACGGTCCGGACGTACCGCGAGGGGACCCATCCACCCCTCCACGCCCGCCTGGTGCGCGACGTTGAACGCCGCGATATCGCCGTGCTCGTCGCGCCATACCATCGCGCCTTCACCCGCATCGAGCAGGGCGTACCGCCAGACGAGGGGATTGAGCTGCGGCACCCGCACGCCGATCAGCCCGTCGCGCCGGTAGCGGTCGGTGAACGCCTCCGCGAAGACGCGGTTCAGCGCGTCGATGTCGCGCTCGGTCGCGCGCTCGGGCCCGGTTACCCGGGTATCAGGCAGCCACGCTCGCATCGGGTGGTCCCAGCGTCGCGGTGTCGTCGCGCACGACACTCGACCCCGTGGTCGCGTCGTACGAAACGCGGATTACACGATCCAACCCATCACGGACCTGTTCAATGTGCGTGATGACGATGACCTGCGGGAAGCGATCGCCCAGGCGGCGCAGCAGCGCGAGGACGTGCTGGCGGCGCGACTCGTCGAGCGAGCCGAAAATCTCGTCGAGGACCAGCAGCGAAAGGGGCTGCCCCGCGCGCTCGGCGATCATCTGCGAGATCGCGAGACGCAGCACGAGGTTGGCAATATCTTCTTCGCCACCGGAAATCACCGGTTTCGGCACACCCTCATCGAGCACCACAACGCGATAATCCTGGTCGAGATCGACTTCGTCATAGCGCGCGTCCGTGAGATCCGCCAGGAAGCCGGACGCCAGCGTGCTGATTTCGGGACGCATGGCGGCGTTCAGATCGGCCCGCAGATCGGAGAATGCGCGGTCGAGCTCGTTATGGAGCCGTAGCTCGATTTTGCGTTGTCCGATGGTTTTTTCGCGAGCCGCGCGCTCGGTGGCGCGGCGCTCCGATTCGCGCACCGCCGTCTCGGCCGCGACCAGCTCTCCCCGCGTTTCGGCCACGACCAGCTCCGCCGCGCGCAGCGCGTGTGCCGCGCGATCGTGACGCTCGCGCGCCGCCTGGAATTTCGGCTCTGAAAACCCCTGCTCTTTGACTGCCTCGGAGAGCTGCTTCACGTGCTCTTCCCGCGCTGATAGCGCCTTTTCCGCGATCTCCGCTTCCCCCACCAGCGCCTCCGCCCGCTCCGCTCTCGCGGCAAGGGCAGCCGCCTGCAGGGCCACCGGCTCCAGACGGGCGAGCTCCGTCCGCACCGCGTTGTGCCGATCGGCGTCATACCCCGCTGGCCGTGCCGCGACCCGCCGTTCGATTTCTTGCGCCCGCTTGGCAAGGCCGGCGCGCTCCTTCTGCAGCCGCGCGCGCTCGCCGGCCTGCGCGCGCAGCGTGCCCTCGTGCTCGCTTGCTCGACGCGTCTCCTCGCGCAGCGCATCGCGTGCCGCTTCCGCCTGCATTACGGCGGCGGGCGGTTGCGCCAACTGCTCGAGCCGCTGCCGGAAATAAGTGCCGTCATCTACGATGGCCTGAAGCTGGCGATCGAGCACGGCAACCACCGCGGCATGTTCGGTCCCCAACGGACGGCGGCACGTCGGGCATTCTCCCTCCGGACCGAGCCGCGCGATCTTGTCGCGCTGATCCTTCACCTCGTCATACAGCTTCAGTAGCTCCGCACGTCGCGTGCCCGCGTACTCTTTCTCGCGAACCCAGGCTGCCTGCTGTTCCCGGGCGACTTTGTCGGCTGCCTCGAGCCGCTCGGCGAGCGCGCGGACTGCGGCTGTCGCCTGCGCGAGCGCCGCATCCGCATCGGCCAGCTCGGCGATGCGACGATCCAGGACGTTCAGGTTGCGGGCGAGCTCCGTGATCTTGGCCTGATCTTCGCGGCGCGCCGCATCCTCGCGGTGCAAGCGATCGAGGTCCGCCAGCTCCGCCTTGAGCTTCGAGATGGGCGCGACTTCCGCGTCGAGTCTCCGCAGCTCCTCGCGCGCGGCGAGCGCTTCGGCGAGCTCCTTGTCCAAGCGGTGGAATTCCTGACGGGCGACGACCACGCCCTGTTCGGCGACGCGAAGATCGCCGTGCAGCGAGAGAGTGCGCTCCCGGCGCTCGACCCACTGTTGCCACCGCGGCTCTTCGTCGGCGAGCGCCTTCTGCGCCCTGGTGCGCTCGGCGGCCGCCGCGCCGGCCGCTTTGCGTGCCTCCGTCAGCCGGGCTTCCGCCGACTTCTTCTCGCTCTCGAGTTCGGTCTGCGCCGGCAATCCAGTCTCGAGTCCCTCGACCTCGTGGACCAACGCGTTGCGCCGCTCGCGAATGCGCTCCTGCGCGATTGTGAGCTGCTCGTGGCGGAGGACTCGCGACAGAAACGCGGCGCGCTCGGGCCGCGTCGCGTCGGCCAGCACGGCAAGCTCTTTCTGACCGGTGAAATAGGTGTTGAAGAATTCGTCGTGCGTCATGCCCAGCACGCGCTGCAATCGGGACGTGACCTCCTTGAGCGAGTTCGCGACTACGGCGCCGTCCTGGTACAGCTCGGCGTTGTTCAAACCGCGCTCGATGCGATACGCATGGCTGCCGAGGGCGAACTCGAGCTCGACGCGGACCGGAGAGCGCGCCTTGGCGCGCATGTTGCGGATGGACTCTTTGTCGCCCCGCGCGGCCGGATTGCCATAGATCGCCCACGCGATGGCTTCGAGCAGCGACGTCTTGCCGGAACCGTTCGGCCCGATGATGCCGGTGATGCCGTCACCGAAGACGATTTCGGTGTCGGCGTGCTGCCGGAAATTCACGAGGCGGAGGCGCAGGAGCTTCACGAGTCGTCGGTGCGCGCGGCCGTCTCGAGATATTCCACTCCGAGCTTCACGAATGCTTCCCGATTCAGCTCGGCGTCGAGCGGCCGGCGGCTCAGAAAATCGCGCACGGTTTCCGTCAGCGTCTGACGGCGCAGTCCGGGAGCAGTCGGACCGGACGCCCGCTGCGCCTCGGGCCGCCGGACATCGAGATGGAAGTTCAGGGCACGCGCCTTGTACGCGCGAATCGCCGCGTGATCCAGGTCGCGCGCCGTCGCGCGGTCCACATCCCACACGAGCAGCCGCACGATCTGGTCATCGATCTTTGTGGCCGCGACTCGCTGCGCGATCTGCTCATCGAGTTCCTTGGCATTGAGGCCCGCACCCTGGATGGCCGGCAGATCGATGTGGCGACGCAGCGGAGCGATGGGCCGGAAGGAGACCCGCGCGCCCGGGAGCTCGGCGAGCAAGTAGCC
>DASZNX010000089.1:0-30675 GCA_035551075.1 Gemmatimonadales bacterium
TCTCGTCGAGAACCTGCTCCATTTCTCGCGCTCCGAGCGTCAGGCCGCGCATATCGCGCCGGAGCCGACGGCGCTGGCTCCGCTGGTCCGGGAAGTACTGGATGGCTTCACGCCGCTGGCTGCCGCGCGAGGCGCGAAGCTCTCGGCCATGATCCCCGAGGACCTCGTCGTGCCGGCCGACCCTGGAGCAGTCCGCCAGATGCTGCTCAACCTGCTCGACAACGCGGTGAAGTATGGACCCGCCGGCCAGGAAGTCCGCATCGGCGCGCTGCGCGACAATGGCGCGGCGCGGTTGTGGGTGGATGACGGCGGCCCCGGCATTCCTCGCGCGGACCGCGAACGGGTGTGGGACCGCTTCTGGCGGCTCGAGCGCGATCGCGGCTCGGCGGTCGCCGGCAGCGGGATCGGGCTCGCGGTGGTGCGTGAGCTCGCGGTGCTGCACCATGGCCGGGCCTGGATCGACGACGTGGGAGGCGGCGTGGGGACACGCGTCGTTATCGAGCTTCCCGCATGATCGCGGCAACGAGCGTGGCCAGTTCAAAGCGGATCCTCGTAATCGAAGACAATCCCGATCTCGCCTACGGATTGCGCAACAACCTGGAGATCGAGGGTTACGAGGTCGAGGTCGCGAAGGACGGAACGAAGGGGCTCTCGCGCGCTCGAGCCGCGCGCCCGGATCTCGTCGTCCTCGATCTCATGCTGCCCGGAATGGACGGCTTTCGCGTGCTCAAGGCGCTCCGCGACGACGGCATCGCGATGCCGGTGCTGATACTGACCGCGCGCGGCGAAGAGGCCGATAAGGTGCGCGGTCTGCGCCTCGGTGCCGACGATTACGTCACGAAGCCGTTCGGAGTCCTGGAGCTGCTCGCGCGGATCGAGGCACTGCTGCGCCGCGTCACCGCGCCGCGCAAGAATGGCGGGCCGCCCGGCCCGGCGATCCAGAAGTTCGGCGAAATCGAAGTGCTGACGCCATCGCGCACGGTGCTGCGCAATAGCGCTCCAGTCGCGCTGACACCCAAGGAGTACGATCTCCTCATGGCGTTGCTGCTCCGCGACGGCGCTGTGATTACGCGTTCGGATCTGCTCATCGAAGTCTGGGGCTACAGCGCGGAAGTCATGAGCCGCACGGTCGACACACACGTCGCCGAGCTACGCCGCAAGCTCGAGCGCGACCCTGCAAACCCCAAGCACATCCTCACCGTCCGCAAGACCGGCTACCGCCTCGCCAAATAACTATGGCCGCGGGGACCGGGTCGCCGCGGAGTCGAACGTTAACCGGATCTCGCTCGCGGCGTCGAGCCGCGCATCGGTAACGTTGCTCACCAACGCGATCACGACGTGCGAGTCGCGGTCAACTCCAAAGACCGTTGTGCCGCCCACCGATCCACCGCCATGCCAGACGATGCGGTGACCGAGGGTGTCGGTCGCCACGAACCAACCGATCCCGTACTGCGTCTGCTCGCCGGAGGTCGTGTGTTGCGGGGTGAACAGCAACTCGAGCGTGGCTTGCTTGAGCCAGCCGGGTGACAAATGCGCCGAGCCGAATTTCACGAGGTCTTCCGCGGTCGAGATGAAGCCCCCGCCGGCCCACTTGTAGCTGTTGTCGACCGGCGGCGCCAGCACGAATTGACCAGAGTCGGTGCGGTCGTAGAACCGCGTGCGATTGGGAATCAAGCTGTCGTTCTTATCCGGTGCCGTGTGTGTCATGCCGAGTGGCTTGAAGACGTGCCGGCTCATATAGGTGAGAAATTGCTCGCCCGACGCGCCTTCGATCACCGCGCTGATGAGGTTGAAGCCGTAACTCGAGTATGAGAAGCGGGTGCCCGGCGGCGCGACGAGCGAGTCGTCTTTGAAGATGGACAGCCCCGCCGTCACGTTCGCGAAGTGCTGATTCATCCTGAACTCGTCGCCCTTGTAGTGACGAATTCCGGCCAGATGACCGCCCAGTAATCGCGTCGTGATCGGGGCGCCCTTGTCGGGAAACGTGGGCACGTAGCGCTGCACAGGAGCATCCAGATCGAGCTTGCCGGCCTGGTACAGCTGCGCGACGGCGTCCGCGGTCAGCGGCTTCGAGACGCTGCCGATGCGGAACTGGGTCTCCGGTGTGGCCTGGCGCTTGGCGGCGAGATCCGCGTACCCAAATGCTTCCGACCAGACGATGCGGCCGTCGACCGCAACCGCCAGCGCGAAGCCCGGAATGTTCGGCGCCAGTTTCTCACACGCGATCACATGCGCCCTGGCGGCCGCAGCTGTGAATCGCTGATCGACTTTGGATGGTTTGGCCGGTTGCGAAACGCAGGTGGCCTGGAGAACAGCGAGAATCAGCCGCACGCTTTGACTCCGCTCGAGGAGCGGATAAGATACCCGCGCATGCCGGACTCCCGCACGTCAGCGCTTCGTAGCAAAGCCGAAGTCCTCCAACGACTGCACGTCGAAGGGCCGATGCTCGTATTGCCGAATGCCTGGGACGCGGGCAGCGCGCGAATCTTCATCGAGGGCGGATTCAAGGCGCTCGCCACGACGAGCGCTGGTATCGCGTTCAGCCTGGGTTATCCGGACGGCGAGCGGATCAGCCGGGACGAGATGCTCGCCGCTGTCGCGCGGATCACGCGGCGGGTCGATGTGCCCATTACGGCCGACATGGAAGCGGGCTACGGGATGACGCCGCAACACGTGGGCGAAACCGTGCGCCATCTCATCGACGCCGGCGCCGTGGGCATGAACCTCGAGGACCGAAAGGAAGAGAAGCAGCTGATCGACTTCCCACTCGCTGTCGAGCGTGTGCGAGCCGCCCGCGCCGCAGCCGATGCCGCCGGTGTGCCAATTGTCCTCAATGCCCGGACGGATGCCTTTGAGGCTCCCGAGCTCGCTCCCGAGAAGCGCTTGGACGAGGCGGTGCGGCGCGGCAATGCATTCCGCGAAGCCGGTGCCGACTCCGTCTTCGTGCCGTTCGTCGGCGACCGCGACACGATCGAGCAGCTGGTTCAGTCGATCCGGGCGCCGATCAATATCCTCGGCACCCCGAACGCGCCAACACTCAAAGAGCTCGCGGCGCTTGGCGTCCGCCGTGTGACCTTTGGCTCGGCGCCGATGCGGGCGACGCTCGGCCTGATCCGGCGGATGGCGCGTGAGTGGAAGGAGAAAGGCACCTACGGAACCTTGGAGGCTTACGGCATTCCGTTTGCCGAGCTGCAGAAGCGCTTTGCTAATTGAGCTCGACGTGTAAGTGATCGGCCGTCCCGACGTGGCGTCGGGTGTCGAACCCCATCAGCCAGAAATAGAGCTGGATCTCACGGTTCTTGATCGCGCCCCGGCCCGTTGTTCGGAGATCGACGGCGTGAATCCAGCCGTCCGCCTGGCGGTAGTGCCGCGTACGATTGTTCGTGGGCAGTCCCATGCGCGTGTAGTCTTCCGGCTCGCGGCCGGCATCGGTGATCAGTATGTCCCGGTCGGCGAGAATCAGCGTCGAAAGCGCCAGCCGAAGCAATGGATGCAGCGAATGGTAGTATGCCCGCACCGGTTCCGACTTCGCATTCACGCGGGCCAGGTAGATTAAGGAATAGCTGCAGTAGAACAGTACCAGCGGAAGCGCCACCCACTTCGCGACTGGAATGATGAGGTCCCGCCCGCCTTTCCCTCCTTTCGTCGTGAACTTCCGAGCGAGCCACACCGCGTAGCCGGTGACCACGGTGGCGGCGAGAAACGCCGCGACGAATAGTGCGACCCACACCGACGTTTGACCGTGCTGATAGATGAACACCGAGCTACGCACGAGCACGGCAAAAGGCAATGCGATGATCAGCGCGATCTTCAGCAGCCCGGCCACAATCGCGCCGGCCAACGCGCGCCATTCGGCTGCGTTCGACGGCGTGACGTCCCGCAACTTCTGGCGCCATTTGCGCTTCCACTCACGTTGCGCTTCGCGTTTCAAGCGCTCGAGCTTTACGGCGATCGCATCCATAGCGTCCAATCTACGAACGCCCGCTGTGCAAAGAGTCACGGGGATCGCGTCCTACAGAGCATCTCCTACCGGAGCCCTCCCGTGAAAACGCTGGCCATCGCGCTCACCGCCGGTACTCTCTTCGCGTTCCTCGCCTGTGGGGATCACCAACGCCCTGCGCGAATGGCTTCCCACGACTCGGCGAGTGCTCCCCACAGAATCGGCTACGATGCGCGGGGGCGGCCGGCAGCGGTCGCGTTGAGCCAGTCGGTAGTAACTGGCACGCCGGAATGGACGGCGCTAGCTCCCGCCGACGCCAATCCGAGCATGATCATCCGGACCGCGACCGCGTCGGTGGAGGTCGATTCACTCGAGTCGGCCATAGCCCGGCTCAAGGAGCTCGCCGCGCGCGTCGGCGGCTACGTCGCCAATACCGACATCGAAACCGGCAATAATCGTCAACGTCAGGGCGACGTCGAGGTGAAGGTTCCTGCAACACGATTCGAGGAAGCGCTGTCGGGCCTTACACCGATCGGCAGGCTCGAATCGGTCAACGTTGAGGCTCAGGACGTCGGCGAGGAGTTTGTCGACGTCACTGCCCGAATGGAAAACGCCAAGCGGCTCGAGCAGCGGCTGATCCAGTTACTCGCGACACGCACCGGCAAGCTCAAGGACGTCCTGGCGGTTGAAGAGTCACTCGCGCGCGTGCGCGAAGAGATCGAACGTCATGAAGGGCGCATTCGTTACCTGCAGGCGCACACGGCGATGAGCACGCTGAGTGTCACCGTCCATGAGCCCTTCCCCGTCGTCGGCACGGCCGGCAAGAGCGTCATGGGCGAGGCATTCACACAGGCGTGGCGCAATTTCGTCGTGCTGCTCGCGTTTGTAATCCAATCTCTCGGCGTGGTTCTGCCCCTGGCCGTCGTCGCTATCGCAGGCTGGCTGCTGACGAAACGCATGCGACTCGCAAGACAACGCACTGCATGACTGGCGCGCAAATTGCGAACCATGCGGGCAGAGGGAATGGTGCTGACCGCAGGGTTCGCCGTGGTGACGTTGCTCTTGCAACAGGCTGGCGTGGGTTTCCCCAAATCCATCCAGGAGCCGGTCACCGCGTTTGTCGACGTCCACGTAATCCCGATGAATCGCGACGGCGTGCTCGACCACCAAACGGTGGTCGTGCGCGGCGCGCGCATCGCGCAGATCGGCCCATCTTCAATCGTCCGCGCGCCGGCGGGCGCCGTGACAATCGACGGCCGCGGGAAGTACTTGATGCCCGGCCTCACGGAGATGCACGGACAACTGCCCAATCCCAACGCCGGTCCCGAGCTGACCGAGAACATTCTATTCCTTTATGTAGCGAACGGTGTCACGACCGTGCGTGCGATGCAGGGCCTGCCGCCCCATCTCGAGCTCAAAGCCCGCATCGCGCGGACAGAGCTGCTCGGCCCGCGGCTTTGGGTCCCCGGACCGTCGCTTACCGGCGACGCAGCGCCGACGCCGGAGGTGGGACGTCGCCTCGTCGAGGAGCAGCACGAAGCCGGTTTTGATCACCTCAATATCCACGAAGGCCTGAGTCGAGAGACGTACGATACGATTGTCGCCACCGCCAAGCGCCTGGGAATGCGATTCGCCGGACATATTCCCGATGCCGTTGGCGTATACCACGTGCTCGAGTCCGGCCAGGCGTCGATCGAGCACCTCGACAACTATGTCGAAACGATCGGCGGGCCTGACTCCGCGGATGATGCGCGCCTGGCGAAAGTCGTGGCCGCGACGTGCGCCGCCCACGTCTGGACCGTCCCGACACTGGCGCTGTGGGAGACGTTTCTGGGCACGGAAGATTCGGTGACGCTCGCCGCCCGCGAAGAGCTGCGCTACGTTCCGCCGGCCTGGCGCACGAGCTGGGCGCAGCAGCTCGTCCAAATGCGGAAGACCTCCCCGCCGAAGAACAAACGGCTCATCACCCTTGCGCTCCGCCGCAAGATCCTGAAGGCGCTGCAAGTCGCCGGCTGCCCGATCGCCCTGGGCACCGACTCGCCGCAACTCTATAGCGTGCCCGGCTTTTCAATCGAGCGCGAAATGAACAGCATGGCCGCCGCCGGTCTGACGCGGCAGCAAATCCTCGCCGAGGCGACCCGCGAGCCCGCGCGCTACTTCGGTGCGGAGCAAGAGTTTGGCACCGTCGCCGCCGGTGAGCGAGCCGACCTGCTGCTGCTCGAAGCAAACCCGTTGGCGAACCTCTCCAACATCACGAAGCGCGCCGGCGTGATGGTGAACGGCCGGTGGTTGCCAGCGGCCGATATTCAGGCGAGGCTTGAGAGGATAGCAGCGGCTTATCGCTGAAACCTCCTCGAGGAGGAAACCATGCCCGACACCATTCGCAAAGTCGACTACTTCTATGTCACCGCGCCCGACAAGCCCGGTGAGGGAGGGCGCGTCTTCGGCTCGCTGCGGGACGCGGGGATAAATCTCCTGGCAGTGCAGGCTTTCCCGAGCTCACGAAAAACGCAGATCGACGTCGTCCCGGCTGACTCGGCGGCATTCCTCTCGGCCGCCAAGAGCGCCGGACTCAAAGTATCGAAGCCCAAGACGGTATTCCTGATCGAGGGGGATGACCGCGTAGGGGCGCTTTCGTCGACGATGTCGCGCCTCGGCGCGGTTGGCATCAATGTCACGGCTGTGAGCGCGGTTCGGACAGAGAGCGGCCGCTACGGCGCGTTACTCTGGGTTAAGCCGAAGGACGTTCGGAAGGCCGCCGAAACTCTCGGCGCCTGACGGCATATCAATAGGCGACTCTTACCAAGGATTAAGTCATGGCGTCACGCGCGGAGCGCTACAAAAAGGCAGCGGTGAAGGCCGCGAAGAAGGCGCGGGTATGGGCGGTGGCCGCCGCTCGTGAGGCGGACAAGCTGCTGGCCGAAGCACAGAAGCGCGCCGAGACGGAAGAGCGTCGGATGCGGCTGAAGGCGGCGCTGCGGCGCACCGGAAAGGTGCTCCGGGCGGTCGGGCGCGCGGCGATCGTGGCCGGAGTTGCGGCAGGCATCGCGGCCGCGCGCGCCGATAGTCGCGCGAGGAAAGCCGCCCGGAAGTCGCGGCGCTAGGCTTCCGCCCCGGCCAGCTTCAGCAGCCGCTTCCATTGCGGCGCCGTCACGGGACTCACCGACAACCTCCCCTGCCGCACAATCGGGAGATCCGCGAACGCCTTGTCCCCTTTGATCTGGGCGAGGGTCACGGCCTGCGGCAGGCGGCGATGCGCCTTGAGATCGATGACTGTGAGGTTCGAATTGCCCGCCTTCGGATCGGCGTACGGTGCTGACACGACCGTCGCCCATCCGACGACGGCTTTCTCATCCCCCGTGTGATAGACGAGTACCTGATCGCCAGGGTGCATCGCCCGCAGGTTCTTGAGCGCTACCGGATTCTTCACTCCGTCCCACACCGCGGTCTGCTCCCGCTCGAGATCGTCGTAGCTGTAGCTACTCGGCTCCGTTTTTACCAACCAGTAGTTAGACATGGTTCGCCCATTGCTGAATTGTGTCCGCCAGCTCGTTCATAACATCCGCTTCGGTCTTGCCGGTCTTCTTCTTGGGAACTTTGAACGAATGATCGCCGTCCTGCACCAGGTGCAACGTTGCCCGCTCGCCCAGGCCGCGGATCACCTGCCGGAGCAGGTCGAGCTGGGCGAACTCGTCCCGGGTCCCCTGGAGAAATAACATCGGCACGTCAACGGCCGTTAAATGCTCGGCCCGAGTTGTCGCCGGGCGTCCCGGCGGATGCAGCGGAAAGCCAAAAAACACGAGGCCTCTGACGCCGGGCATCGGCTGCGAGGCTTGTGCTTGCGAGGTCATGCGACCGCCGAATGACTTACCCCCCGCGAGAATCGGCACCCCGGGCCGCTCGCGCGTCGCCTCCGCCACCGCCTTCCGCACGGCCTCCTCCGCCACGGCGGGTGGATCGGGGCGGCTCTTCTTCGCCTCCATGTAAGGAAAGTTGAACCGATGCGTCACAATGCCGCGCTCCGCGAGGGCATCCGCCGCCCGCACCATGAACGGATGATTCATTCCCGCGCCCGCACCGTGCGCGAACACGTACACGAAACGTGGGTCAGGCTTCACCAAGGAGCTGGTTGAGGCGTTCGAGAACGCTCATGAGCTTTGGTTTCACCTCGAGCACCTTTACCACTGGGTCGTGGCCGAGTTTCTCCAGCCGCTTCCGCGCGTTTTTGATCGTCCAGTTGCTGTTGTGAAGCTTGGCATTGACCTCATCCCATTCGAGCGGCATCGACACGGGGGCGCCCGGTGAGGGGCGGACGCTGTACGCCGACACCATGAGTTGACCGGCGCGATTCTGGAATGCGTCCACGTAGACCTTGCCCTCACGTTTACTGATCGTCCGCTGGGTTGTCGCGATGTCGGGATGCCGGTCGGTGACCAGGCGCGAGAACAGGATCGCGAACTGGAGTGATTGATCGTAGGTCATCTGCCGCCCCAAGGGCAGCATGATGTGGAGTCCCGATTTTCCAGTCGTCTTGATGAACGCCGGCATTTCGACCTGCTCGCACAGCTTCCGCATCGTCTTCGCCAGCGTAACGACGTGCTCGAACGGCGCGTCTTTCGGATCGAGATCGATCAGGCACCAGTCGGGCCGCGTCAGGTCGTCGATCCGGCTGTGCCAGATGTGCAACGGGATCGTGCCGAGGTTTACCAGGTAGACGAGCGTCTCGACGTCGTTCGCGACGAAGTACTGGATGTCGCGCTGCGTGTCCTCGCTCCAAATGGGGATAGTCTGAATCCAGTCGGGCACGAACCCCGGCGCGTCTTTCTGATAAAACGACTTGCCATGGATGCCGTCGGGATAGCGCGTCAAGACCACCGGCCGATCCTTGAGGTATGGCAGCAGCCATGGCGCCATCGAGCGGTAGTACTCGATGAGATCGCCTTTCGTGTAGCCCTCTTCCGGCCAAAAGACCTTGTCGAGATTGGAAAACTTTACTTCACGCAGCGGGACACGGGACACAGGCGAGGCCGGGGACGCCTTTGGCGCAGCACCGTTTCCCGTGTCCCGTTTTTCGTGTCCCGGCATAACAACATCCTCGGGTTTCTTGTCGTCACGGAATCTCAAAAACACGGATTGGCGGAGCAGTCCGTCCTTCGTCATCTCCTTGTAGCGCACATCACACACGAGCTTCGGCTCGACCCAGGTGTGGTCCGATCCTTTCGGCAGCGCGCCGTTCTCGGGTGGATCGCACGGCGGAGTCGGGCGCACTAACGCCGTGAGCTGCGCGCTGACCTGCTTGAGCTGATCGCCGCTGAATCCCGATCCCGCGCGCCCGCAGTAGATGAGCCTCCCGTCCTTGTACGCGCCGACATGCAGCGACCCAAATCCGCCACGCGAGCCTTTGGGTTTGGTGAACCCAACGACGACGAAGTCATCGATGCGGTCGGCGCGAATCTTCAACCAGTCGGCCGACCGGCCGCTGCGATAGGGGCTGTCCGCCTTTTTGGCCATGATGCCTTCGAGCCCGAGTTTCACGACCTGCTCGTAGAGCGTCTCGCCGTTTTTCTCGAAGTGTTCGGAGTACCGCAGTGGGCCGGTCTCCGGTAAGACTTTCCGGAGAATCTCTTTGCGGGTGATGAGCGGCAGCTTGCGGAGATCGTAGCCACCGAAAGCGAGCAGATCGAATACATACAGCGTGGCCGGCGCTTCGATCGCGGCGCGTCTCGCTTCCCGCGCGCCCAACTTCGCGCGCGCCTGAAGCATGTTGAAGTTCGGATGCCCGGACTCATTGGTCACCACGAGCTCACCATCCAGAATCACGCCCTCGAAGGGAATCGCCTTCACCGCGCGCGCGATCTCGGGAAATGATTCCGTGAAGTCGAGTCCCTTCCGGGAATAGAGGACCGCCTCGCCATCCTGGCAGGCGGCGCGCATGCGATAGCCGTCGAGCTTCACTTCGAAGATCCATCCGTCCCTCGTAAACGGCTCATCGCGCGTCTCGGCAAGCATGAGGTCGGTGTCCTCGACGCGCAGCGCGCGCTTTGGCGCTCCCAGTTTTTCGAGCTCCTGCTTGATCGGCGCCGCGCGCTGCTTTGCATTGCGCAGCTCGTCGTTCGTCAGACCCGAAAGGACAGACTCGTTCGAGTACGGCTCCGTCGAGACATACTCGTCGCGCTCTTTGATCAGCAGCCATTCCTTCTCTGTCTTCTTGAGCTTGATGAGCGTCCAGCGGCCGTGCAGCTTGTAGCCCTTCAGGTTGAAGAGCAGTTTGCCCTTTTCCAGTCCTTCATGCGGCTCCTCGAGTGGTTCCCAGATCCCGCGATCCCACACGACGACGGTGCCGGCGCCGTAATTGCCTTCCGGAATGATCCCCTCGAAGTCCCCGTACTCGAGCGGGTGGTCCTCGACTTTGACGGCGAGCCGCTTGTCGGCGGGATTGGCGGATGGTCCTTTGGGAACCGCCCAGGACTTGAGCACGCCGTCCATTTCGAGCCGGAGGTCCCAGTGGAGCCGCGTGGCATCGTGCATATGCACGATGAGCAGGCCTCCCTGCTTCGGGCCGGCCCTCGGGACTAAGCCGCCGGGCTCGGGAGTCTGATCAAACGCGCGCTTCGCGCGATACGTGCTGAGCGCGTCGCTTCCGTCGCTATCAGGCTTGACGGGTCGGGCCTTCCGACGAGTGGGCATGAGCGCGTATCATACCCCCATATGGCCGCCCATTCCATCGGTTCCGCCACGGTCTCGTTCGGTCTCGTGTCCGTGCCCGTGCAGCTGTTCGCTGCCGGCGAGTCGAAGGCCGCGATCTCCTTCAACATGCTGCATAAGAAAGACGGCGCCCGTCTGAAGCAGCAGTATGTCTGCTCCAAGGACGGCGAAAAGGTCGAGCGCTCCGACACCGTCAAAGGCTACGAATTTCAGAAGGGGCAGTACGTCGTTTTCACGCCCGAAGAGATCAAGGCACTGGAAGAGAAGGCGACCGGCGCGATCGACATCAACGAATTTCTTCCCGCCGCGCAGGTCGATCGCATCTGGCTCGACCGCACGTATTACCTGGGCCCCGACAAGGGCGGCGAGCGCGCCTACAAGCTGCTCGCTGAGGCGCTCGAGCAGACAAAACGCGTGGCCATTGGTCAGTATGCCGCGCGCGGCAAGCAATATCTCATCATGGTTCGTCCGGTCGAGGGCCGGTTGGTGATGGAGCAGCTGCGCTATGCCGACGAGATCCGCTCGATCGCCGAAGTCCCGGTACCCAAGACCGACGTGAAGAAACCCGAGCTCGATCTCGCCGTGAAGTTGATCGACCAGGCCGCGACCGATGAGTTCCATCCCGAGAAGTACAAGGACCACGTGCGCGAGCGCATCATGGAGCAAATCGAGCGGAAGGTCGAAGGCAAGCAGATCACGGAGGAGCCGGAGGAGGCACCGAAAGCAAAGGTGCTCGATCTGATGCAGGCGTTGAAGCAGAGCCTCGAAGGAGCGGAAGCGAAGAGCGAAACGAAAGCCGCCGCGAAGCCCGCGAAGCGCAAGAAGGTCGCTGGAGGACGCTAACGCACCCGCAGCTGGTCAGATGCAGCCAGCGATGTGAACTGCGCCGCCAACTTTGGACCGACGCCTTTCTCTTCGTGCTTGAAGAAGACAAACGCGTCGGTCCAGTCCTTTCCCAGCTCGCGAAGCTTCCCCACCCACTCTTTTAGTTGCTCCTCGCCATAGCCCTCGTCCCGTAACCGGATGTACCCAAAGTCGGCCGTCGCGACCTCCGGGGTCGTGCTTTCCTCCGTATCCGCGATGCACAACGCCGTGTTTGTGCTGCGGAGCACCTCATAGACGTCGTCTGACCACCACGATGCGTGACGGAACTCACACGCCGCGCGGACATCTGTCGGGAACTGGGTGAGTAAATCACTGAGCCGCGCGATGTCTTTCTTGAAATTGGGGGGTAACTGAAATAATACTGCTCCAAGCTTGGCATTAAGCTTGCGAATTGTTTCGACGAAGAACCGGAGCGATTCGTCGATGTTCTGCAGGCGCGCGATGTGAGTTATCCTTTGCGGCGCCTTCAGGACGAACGTGAAGCTCTCCGGGGTCGCCGCGTCCCACCCGGCGACCGTCTTGGCGTTGGGCATGCGATAAAAGGTGTAGTTGATTTCCACCGTGCCCAATTGTTGGGCATAGAACTCGAGCCACTTCGCGCTCGGCAGCTTGGGCGGATAGAAGCTTCCCTTCCATTCGGGGAAGTTGTAACCGGACGTACCGACGTGCAGCCGCGCCATCGCGGCAAAACTAGTCTCACCATACAGGATGGGGGAGTCGTCGCATGAAGAACCTCAAGTTCACAGTCGCTGCGGTGGTGTTTGTCGTCGCGGCGTGCGGCACATCGGCCGAGACCGAGCGGAAGCTCGCGGAACTGGAGCAGGTCAACTCGCAGAAAGACAGCTTGATGCAGGAAGTCGCGATCAGCTCGCGGCTGATCAGCGACGTCAACGTCGAGCTCGCAAAGGTCAAGGTCAAGAACAGCCGGCTACACGTCTCGAGCGAAAGCCCGATCACTGCGCAGAACGACACTCTGATCGCCAAGCTCCGCTACGTCGTGGCACGCGTCCAGGAAACCGAAGGCGCGCTCAGTCAGAGCCGCCAGCGGATCAAGAGTCTCACCGCCCTGTCCGACAGCCTGCGCTCCGCCTACGACTCGACCGTCGGCAATCTCCAGGCGGTGATCGCGTCACAGAAGACCACGATCGACCTGCTGACGGATCAGGTGAACACCCTGACCGAGGAGAACGTCGCGCTGCGCGACAGCCTGTCGACCGGTTACTACATCATCGGCACGCGCGACGAGCTCAAGAAGAAGGGCATCCTCACCGAGCAGGGCGGCGGCCGGGTGCTGTTCATCCTGTGGCGGACGGGCAAGACGCTGCAGCCCGCGCGCAACCTCGATCCCAGCCTGTTCACGGCGATCGACACCCGTCGAGTCACGCAGATTCAGCTGCCGGTGGCCAACGCGGAGTACCGCGTGGCCTCGCTCCAGGATCTCGACTACATCGCCGAAGAGCGCGAAAACGGGAAGTACCGCGGCACGCCCACGTTGACGATCACGTCGCCCGTGGATTTCTGGCGCAACTCGAAGTTCCTCATCATCATTCGCGAGGGATCGTCGCGGCAGGTGGCGCAGACTCCACAGACAAGCTCGGAGTCACAAGTCACAAGTCGCTAGAGAATTTGCACAGTTACGCAGACGGCGAAGTGGCTCCAAGCCACTAGCCACAAGAGGCCAGGAAATGCTTTCCTGGCCTCTTTCGCTTGGAGCTTGGGACCACTTTGCCGTCTGCGCAACTGTGCAACTTTTCTTGGGGCTTATTGTCTTCTAGCTTGGAACTATGAATAACCGCTGCGGCTGGTCTACTTCAACCGAGCAAATGATCGCCTACCACGACACCGAATGGGGTGTCCCCGTCCACAACGACGAGCAACTCTTCGGCAAGCTCGTCCTCGACGGATTCCAGGCGGGCTTGTCCTGGGCCATTATCCTCAGAAAACGAGACGCCTTCCTGAAAGCGTTCGACGGCTTCAATCCCGAGAAGATGGCCCGCTACGACGCCAAGCGGATCGCGAAGATCCTGAGAGATCCCGGCATCGTCCGTAACAAGCAAAAGGTGAAATCGGCGGTCGGCAACGCCCGCGCCTATCTAAAGATGAAAGACGCGGGCGAGTCGTTCGATCAATTCCTGTGGCAGTTCGTGGGCGGCCAGCCCAAGGTCAACACCTGGAAAACGCTGAAGCGCCTTCCCGCCGAGACCAAGGAATCGATCGCGATGAGTACGGCGCTCGTGCAACGAGGCTTTCGGTTTGTGGGGCCGACGATCGTCTATGCGTTCATGCAGGCCGTCGGAATGGTCAATGACCATCTCGTGACCTGCTACCGCTACGCCGAGCTTACTTCGCTCGCTCCAGATACTCGCCGGACCGCGGGTCCACGCGCACTTTCTCGCCTGGAGAAATAAACTCCGGGACCTGCACAGTAATACCATTGGAAAGCTTCGCCGGCTTCGTACTGGCAGTCTTTGTCGCGGTTTTCATGATCGGCGCGGTGTCCACAACCTTGAGCTCGATCACCGGCGGCAGCTCGATCGCGATCGGTCGCCCCTCGAGCCATTCGACCTGCACGACCATCTCCGGCTGCAGCCACGGCGCGTCTGCGCCGACGGCGCGCTCATCCAGCGTGTACTGCTCGTAGCTCTGTTGGTCCATCACGTGCACGCCGCTTTGGTCCTGATACAGCACCTGCATCTCTTTCGTGTCGAGCCGGGCTTCATTCACGAAATCGGTGGCGGCGAGTCGCTGATCGAACGTGTTTCCGGTGACGAGATTGCGGAACCTGACTTGTACGAACGCGCGCAAGTTGCCGGGCGTCCGGTGGGTGAAGTCCATTACTCGACAGGGCTGGCCATCGATCATGACCACGTGCCCTTTACGGATATCGGTTGCTTTCATGGGAGCGGGAACTTAAACCGGCTGCGTTAGCACTCCAAGACCCTGAGTGCCAGTCATAGGCTGTGTCCAAATGCAGCATTGTGTGGCCTGGAAACAATCATATCGTGTGGAGGATCACAGCTTAAGGTCTTGCAAGCCAGCTAGATAGGTGACCGGCACCATCTTTGCCTCTCTCTCGCAGCAGGAGGGATGCATGATAAGGCCCATCATCCACCGCCAGCTGACCCGCGGCGATCTCGCATGCCTCGTCGGCGAAATCGCGCGGATGGATGTCGCCGAAGGTCGGGAAGCCGATCAGGCGCTGCAAGCCGGCGCGGTCGACACCGTCCTCGATTCCCCCGCGGCCCTCGAGGCCGTGCTGGGACGCGGCGGAGCACCCGCCGCCCTGCCCCTCACACTCCTCTGGTACGTACCCGTTCGCGCGCAGCTGCGCCTGCGCGGCGTCACCGATATCGTGCTCGCAGACTACGCCGCCACGATCCCTGTTGTCTTTGCGACGACGCGTTCCCAGCGCTCCATCGCCCAGGGCGAGAGCGGCATGTCGGAATGGTGGCGCTACGTCTCCGGACTGCCGCAAGGAACCGTGGCGCAAGCCGAGGCCGCCGCGGATTCGGCGGCGCTCGCGTTGTGGTGGTCGGGCTGTTTCCCCGAGTGGGTCGAGCGCGGCGGCGCTGGGAGCGGGATGGTGCGGGCGTATGTCACGTTCGCCGGCCGCATGCTCGCCCTCGCCGCAGATCTGCTCGAAGTGTCGGCTCCCGAAGAAGCGCTGCTTTGCTCGCGCGCAGCCGAAGCGCGCAATGAGCTGCATGCCGCGCTCGTCGAAGCCCGCGTCGAGTACATCGGAGAAGACACACACAGCAGCGAGAGCCGCCTCAACCGATTCTTGAAGCGGCTCTCCGAGGACAACTAGGCACTTACTGCTTCGGGACTTCGACTTCCTTCAGTTGTTGTACACGCTGCAGGTTCGTCACAGCCTTCCCATACGTTCCTTCGATGGCGACCGCGGCCCGGTACTCATCTTCCGCGGCCCGATACTGGCCGGTCCGCTCCAGCGCCATGCCGAGGTTGTTGTGGAAGACTGCCACCTTGTCGTTGATCTGCACGGCGACTTTGAGCGGCTCGACCGCTTCCTGGAACCGTTCGAGGCGGATGTAGAGCGCGCCGAGATTGTTCAGCGCCCACACGTCCGTGCTGTCGAGCTGAATGGCACGTTGATACGCGAGAATCGCGTCTTCCGTCTTGCCCTGCGCTTCGAACGCCCGCCCCTGCAGCCGCACGGGCTCGCTGGACGTCGAATCAAGGGCAATCGCGGCTTCGATGTGAACCAGCGCGCTATCGGGTTTCCCGTCCTCGAGCAGCACGCGACTCAGATTCAGCTGACTCTTCACGTGCGTTGAATCGAGACTGAGCGCCTGCGTGAACGCGCTCTCCGCCTGCGCGCGATCACCTGACTTCCACGCTGAGAGACCGAGCATGTAGAAGCCCCATGGATTGGTCGTGTGGCTTTCGGTGTAACTCTTGAACAACGTGGTCGCATCGTCGTAACGACGATCGCGATACGCGGAGTCCGCGATCTCGAAGGTCACGGGTCCGCTGATGACGGGTGTCGCTTTCTCGGTGCTCACGTTGCTGACCGGCGTCGCGGACGTGGACGACGACGAGGTGACCGGCTCGCTGGCGCGGGCCTGGTCGGGTTGCCGATCGCCACACGCCGCAAAGGCGTAGGCGGCGATCACCATGGACACGATGGCGGCCATGAGAATGACCGGAAATCGCAGCGCACGGTTAGAACGATCCAGCTCGAATTGATACGACATGGCTCCTCCGGGAGCAGGGTTCGCCCGGAGGGAAGGCAAGCAAGGTACCGGCTAGTCGCTGTTGGCTATCGGGCGAATCCGAAATGACTTACAAACTCGCGCCATGCTGCGTGTGTCCCGTCAAACACCTTAATCGGCTTCTTTGGTGTCCCGCTGAACCCCAAGCCGGCGCATGATCTTCAGCAGGCTGGCGTGGTCGGAGAGACCGAGCTCCTTCGCGGTCCTGGTGATCTGCCACTCATTCCGCTCCAGCGCCTGAACGATGATTTGCCGCTCCGCTTCCTGTTTCTGCTCTTCAAAGGTGCGTGGTGCGTTGTGCGTGGTGCGTGGGCGACCCTTAGAGTCACGGATTTCTGGTGGCACGGCTTCCCGAGTTAGCGCGTCGCCATCCGAGGCGATCAGCATCCGTTCGATCACGTTCCGCAGCTCGCGGATGTTGTTTCGCCGCCAGTCATACGCCATGAGCGCTTCGACCGCATCCGGCGAGACGGTCTTCGGACGCATCCCGAAGCGCTCGCACGTCGACGCCACGAGATGCTCCACGAGCGCCGGTACGTCTGAGAGGCGGTCGCGCAACGGCGGGACGCGCAGGACGTGCACATTCAGCCGGTAGAAGAGATCCTCACGGAATCGTCCTTCGGCGACCTCCTTCTCGAGATCGCGGTGCGTGGCGGCAACAACGCGCGCGTTTACGTCGACCGTCTTGTTGCCGCCGAGACGCGTCACTTTTCGTTCTTCGAGGACGCGCAGCAGTTTCGCCTGCGCGGCTGCGGGCAAGTCGCCGATCTCGTCCAGAAACAGCGTCCCGCCGCTCGCCGCCTCGAATGCGCCTTTGCGTGTCGCGTTCGCGCCCGTGAACGCACCGCGCTCATGGCCGAATAATTCGCTCTCGACGAGCTCGTGCGGGAGCGCTGCGCTGTTGATCGCGACGAACGGACCTTTGGGGTTGGCGCCGAGGCGATGCAGCTCGCGCGCGACGAGCTCCTTCCCGGTACCGCTCTCTCCCACGATCAGCACCGGGCTCGGCACGGGCGCGATGCGCACGATTGCCTCTTTGAGCTTGGCGAGCGCGGGACTCGTGCCGACGAGCGGCGACTCGAGTCCGAATCCCCGCCTGAGCAGCGTAACCTGGTTTTCGAGCCGGCGTCGCGCGATTGCGTTCTCAACCTCCTGCGCGACCCGCTCCATCGGCTCGGCCTTGTCGATGAAGCTGTAGGCCCCCAGGCGAATGGCCTCCGCGCACCGGTCGTAATCGCCGGTGCCCGTGTACACGATGACCGGCACGCGAAGGCCGAGCCGCTCCACCGAGCGCAGCACCTCGAAGCCGTCCATCCCGGGCATCTCGAGATCGAGAATCACGCAATCGGCCGAGTCCCGGGTGAGACTTTCGAGCGCGGCCCGGCCGCTCTTGGCAATGAGCGTTTCGTAGCCGCGCAGGCGCTTCAGGTCATACGCGTACTGCTCTGCCATTGTCGGGACGTCATCGACAATCAGGACCACGGTCATGACGTAAACGCCGAGCGGCCGAGGAGCCGAGCAAGGCTCATGATGCAGGAAGCTCCACGATGAATGTTGAGCCCGTTCCCGGCTCTGTCTCAACTTTCAGCGATCCACTTGAATCCAGTATCAGCCGGCGAACAATCGACAAGCCGAGCCCCGTTCCGCCGGACTTCGTGGTGTAGAAATCGTCGAACGCACGATCGAGCTCGGCCTTGCTCATCCCTCGCCCGGTATCACTCACGGCAATCCGCACGATCCCCCTGCCCTTCTCCGTCGTCACGGTGACGACGCCGTTCTTGCCGTCGAGACTGTCGATCGCGTTGCTGATCAGGTTCTCGATGACCCTGCGCAACACCAATGCATCGGCCGACACCGGCGGCAGACCGTCCGCCAGCTTCGTCCGGACGGATCCCGAGCCAGCCACGGTTTCTCGAATTACCGAGTTCACATCCGTCGCTTTGCGTTCTGATTGTGGCGAGAGCTTCGCATAATTCGCGGCAAGCGTTTCGAGATAACTGATGCTCGACTCTACCGTTCCTTGTCGCTCGCTGAACACCTGCGGCAGCTGATCCGGCTTGTCCCGCGCGACCTGCGTCAAATGGCGAAACACGTTGCGCAGCGGTGCGAGGCCGTTCTTGACGTCGTGATTCACTTGCCGGGCCAGGTCGCCGATCGCGACCCGTCTTTCCATTTCGCGCATGCCCGTTTCGATGGGAGTGCTGATCCGGGTCGAGAGCCAGCCCGCGAGCATCAGCGCGGCGAGCGCCGCAACGAGCACCGCGACGGCAAACCAGAGATTCACATTGCGCTGCAACGCGCTGAGCAGGGCGGACGAGCGCGTCACGACAATGCGGGCTTGCTGCACGGTGCCGGGGCCGTCGACGGCATCGACGTAGGGCAGCGTCCGCTCAGGCGTAACGAGCGTCCCCGCGCCCGAGTCAGCCGCAACGGAGTCGTGCGGAAGCCGGAGCGAGACGTCGAGCTCAGGATCGGGAGCGAGGCGCTGTAGAAACGAGGAATCGATCGCGACGCCGCCCAGCAGGCGAAACGGTTTGCGCGCGATGCTGACCGTATCCGTGATAACCAGCGCGAGAAAAGATCCTTCGGCGGTCGCGGTTCGCACGAGCGCCGGCCCGCCGGGTGGTACGGCGGGACCAAGCCGACCGAACTCGTTGCGAAAATGCCCCGACGAAACGACGCGACCCTCGTCATCCTGGATCTGGAGGAAATCAAGCCCGGCGAGCCGCATGGCGTTCGCGGCGTAATCGAGGACGTATGCGCTATCGTCGCCATTCCGGACCGCCGTCCGGAAGCTGTTGTCGTCCCGAAGCGAGCTTTTCAATGTCGCGAGCCGCGCCGCGCTGCGGTCGCTCTCCCGAGCGAGATCGGCATTGATCACCGCGACGAGCGCATCGACGCGGCGTTGGTATTCGCGCGTCACGCGGCGGGACATCTCAATCCGAACGCCGAGGCCAAAGACGAGTAACGGAACGAGCACCACCACGCCGAAGGCGGCGAGGAGGCGCGTGCGAAATGTCATGGCGCGAGGTGGACCGTGCCGTCCTGATCCACGGTCCAGCGCGCGACGCCGCGGCGCACGATGGCAGTCGGGCGGGTATCGACCAGAGCGGTGATCGTCGCCGGCCAGGTCGGCAACAGTTCCTTGGCTACGCGACATGGATCCGGCGCGATCCGTGGCAGCGCGACGATGTAGCCCCAGTCCTTGCCGGCCATCACCGCATCGCCGAGATCGTCGGCACTGCGGGCGGTAGCGACGGCGTGACCCAACGCGGCGAGACGGCCGGCCAGCTCGCGTGCCGTGGGGTCGGCGCGATTATAGAGAACGCGTCGCTGCCCCGTCGCTGCGGGTGGAGAGGCCCCCGCCTGTCCTCCCATACCGCAGGGGCGGAGGTCGAGCCACCAGAACCCGCCCTCGGGTCTGCGGGACTCGGCGCGGACCGCTTGTTCCAGCCCGTCGAAGCGCGTGCCGCCGGCTTCGGCGGTGACGAAGACGTAGGTGCGATCCCAGGGCAGCGCGGCGACGGTGTAGTTCTTCAGCGTCGCCGCGTAGTCACGGAGTCCGCGGTCGCGGGTGACGAACAAGTCCACACCCCCATCGAGCAGATCTCGCGCATCTCCGCTCGACACGAATCGGAATACGAGCGTATCGCCGCTCCGCGAGTGGGCGCGAATCTCCTGCGCGGTGGTCGTGGCGCTCGTCGCCCAAAAGCGGCCGGTGCCGATGGGCCAGCTCGTATCGGGGGCCGGTTTGGTCACCGCCAGTCCGGCATCGGCCAGTAGCGGGGGAACATCATCTTTCGGCTTCGCGAGCATCACCGTCACCACGCGCGTGTCGAGCGCCCCCAACGTATAGCCGGCGCCGCTCCGTCCGAACACCACATCCTGTGCCGTCACGGGCGCGCCGTCCCAGAATTGGGCATCGTCGCGCAGCCGGAACGTCCAGCGTTGCCCGTCATCATCGCGCACCCACTTCTCGGCGAGCTCCGGCTGCGGGTGCCCCTCACAATCGATACGCACCGGAGTCTCGTATAAATGCCGGAAGACGAGACGTTCCCCGTCCGTGCGCGCGCTGGGTGCGTGACGCGGATTGACCGCGTCCGTCAGGCCGATGGTGATCGTCGCTGCGTGCGATGTCACCTCGCCCGTCGACAGCATGCACGGCTCATTCGGAGACGCCGGCCCTCCTCCACTGGTCGAGATTCCGCCGACCTGGGGGCGCGCACAGGCGGCAAGTAGCGTGAGCATGGTCGCGATAGCGATCCGCGGTGCTGGCATGAAATAAGGATACACTACACTATCTCTCCATGGGGCTTGCACGCAGCATCCTCCTCAAGGCGTCGCGCAGCCAATGGCTTGCCCGGCAGCTGCGCGAGCGTCGGTTTTTTCAGCGCGCGGTCCGTCGCTTCATGCCGGGCGAGACCCTCGAGGCCGCTCTCGAAGCCGCCGGCGCATTCGCCAAACAGGACATGGGCAGCGTGCTGACCGAGCTCGGCGAACAGGTCACCAGCCGAGCCGACGCTGCCGAGGTGCGCGATCATTACCTCGGCGTGCTCGAGAAGATCCAGCGGCGCAAGCTGCCGGCGCATATCTCCGTCAAGCTCACCCATCTCGGCATCGAGGCGAGCCACGAAGGGTGCGTCCAGGATGTGTTGAAGCTGGCCGCCAGGGCGGACCAGGCGCGTTCGTTTTTATGGATCGATATGGAGGAATCGCGCTATGTCGATGCGACCCTCGAGGTGTACCGTCGCGCCAAGACCGAGTGGCCCAACGTGGGTGTCTGCCTCCAAGCGTACCTGCGCCGTACCGCAAAAGATCTCGAGAGCCTGCTCGCGCTGTCGCCGGCCATTCGACTCGTGAAGGGGGCGTACAACGAACCCGCGGAGATCGCGTTCCCCAAAAAAGCCGATGTCGACGAGAATTACCGCCAGCTCGCAGCCAAGCTGTTGCGGGAGGCCGGGCGGCAGCGCGCCAAGCCGGTCTTTGGGACGCACGATCTGCCTCTGATCGAAACGATCCGGAAGGCGGCCGTGGCTGAGCGGGTGAATCCCGCTGCATACGAATTTCACATGCTCTACGGGATACGCGCCGCAGAGCAGCGCAGGCTGGCGTCCATGGGTGCGAAGGTTCGCATCTTGATCAGCTACGGCAGTGCGTGGTTCGCCTGGTATATGCGGCGCCTTGCCGAACGGCCGGCGAACGTGTGGTTCGTACTGCGTAACGTCGTGTAGATTATGAGCATGGTTACTTCCGCCATTACGCCCAGCACCGGCCGCGAAACCCGCGATACGGTCGTCATTCGATTCGCGGGTGATTCGGGCGACGGAATGCAGGTGACGGGCAGTCAGTTTACGCTGGAAACTGCGCTCGCGGGCAGCGATTTCTCGACATTCCCCGATTTTCCCGCCGAAATCCGGGCTCCAACCGGCACGACGTTTGGCGTGTCCGCGTTCCAGATCCACTTCGGCGGTCGCGACGTAATGACACCGGGTGACGCTGTCGACGTGCTGGTCGCGATGAATCCCGCGGCGCTCACCGTGGAGCTGGACGACTTGAAAGTCGGCGGCACGGTCATCGTGGACACTGCTGCGTTCAACGAGCGCAATCTCAACAAGGCGGGCTACCAGAAGAATCCGCTGGAAGACGACTCCCTGGCCCGCTATCAGGTACTGAAGTTCGACATCACGAAACTCACAGCCGATGCCGTGAAGCCGCAGGGCCTCTCGTCGCGGGAGGCGCACCTTTGCCGCAACATGTGGGCGCTGGGCCTGTTGCTGTGGATGTATGGCTACGAGCGCGCCGCGACGGTCGACTGGCTCAAGCGCAAATTCGCCAAGAAACCGGTGATTGCTGAGGCGAACATCGCCGCGCTCAACGCCGGGCATGCGTTTGGCGAAACGGCCGAGATGACCGAGCATCTGGTTGGCTACGTCGTGCCCAAGGCGCACGTCCAGCCGGGCCGTTATCGCACCGTGAGTGGCACCGAGGGTCTGGCCTGGGGACTCGTTGCCGGCATGCGCGCGGCCGGCATCGGGAGGATGGTTTTTGCCGGATATCCCATCACACCGGCGTCTGCACTCCTCCACACGCTCGCGCATCTGCGCGCGTACGGCGTCGTCACCTTCCAGGCCGAAGACGAGATCGCCGCGATTGGCGCGGCGCTGGGTGCATCGTACGCCGGCTCGCTCGGTGTAACCTCGAGCTCGGGCCCCGGCATCGCGCTCAAGACCGAGATGCTGGGTTTGGCGATCGCGACGGAGCTGCCGCTGGTCGTGATCGATTCGCAACGGGCGGGTCCCTCGACCGGCATGCCGACCAAAGCCGAGCAATCGGATCTCTTCCAGGCCGTGCTCGGCCGCAACGCCGATGCTCCATTGGCAGTGCTCGCTGCGGCTTCGACCGCGGATTGCTTCGACACCGCGATTGAAGCGGTGCGGATCGCCACGAAGTACATGACTCCCGTCATCGTACTGAGCGACGGGTACCTGGCGCACGCGGCCGAGCCGTGGCGGATTCCCCGCGAGGCCGACTTGCCCCGGTTCCCGGTCACGTACAGGACGGACCCCAACGGCTTCCATCCATTCTTGCGCGATCCAGAGACGCTGGCGCGGCCGTGGGTAAAACCGGGGACGCCGGAGATGGAGCATCGCATCGGCGGTCTCGAACGCGATTATGACTCGGGCCACATCTCCTACGATCCCGACAATCACGCGCGCATGACCAAGGCACGCGCGGACAAGATCGCGGGGATCGCCAATGACATTCCGCTACAGACCGTCGCGCTCGGCGAAGATCGCGGTAATCTCGCGGTGGTCGGCTGGGGATCGACGTTTGGCGCAATTCATCGCGCGGTGCAGATCGCCCGCGATGAAGGTCGCGACGTGGCGCACATTCACATTCGCTATCTGAGCCCGTTTCCCCGCAATCTGGGAGACTTGCTGAAACGCTACGATCGTGTCCTCGTCCCGGAAATGAATAACGGTCAGCTCGTGAAGTTGCTCAGGGCCGAGTTTCTGATCGATGCTGAAGGCTTCGGCAAGGTCACGGGCAAGCCGTTCCGGGTGACGGAAATCGTGCAGCGCATCCGCGGCGGCGCGATCCCCCCCCCCGTTCGTGAGGGCAGAGGAGTGGGAGGCGAGGCCGGATGACCGTTACGACCATCACAGACGCCCAGCTCGCGCCGAAGGACTACGCGTCGGACCAGGAAGTTCGCTGGTGTCCCGGATGCGGCGACTACGCCATTCTCAAGGCCGTGCAGAAGGCGTGCGCGGAAATGGGGCTCAAACGCGACCAGACCGTCTTTGTGAGTGGAATTGGATGCGCGGCGCGGTTCCCGTATTACATGTCGACCTATGGCTTCCACACTGTGCATGGCCGCGCACCGGCGATCGCTACCGGAATCAAGCTGGCGAACCCGAATCTCGACGTGTGGGTCATGACCGGGGACGGTGACGGCCTGTCGATCGGCGGCAATCACATGTTGCACGTGCTGCGGCGCAACGTCGACCTCAACATCATCCTGTTCAACAACGAGATCTACGGGCTCACGAAGGGTCAGTACTCACCGACGTCGCGGCGGGGCACGCGCTCACCATCGACGCCGCAGGGCTCGATCGAAAACCCCGTCTCCGCCTGCTCCTTCGCATTGGGCGCGGGTGCGCGCTTCGTGGCTCGGTCCATAGATACGTTGCAGCCCCACCTCATCGGTGTGCTCAAGCGCGCTCACGGCCATCGCGGCGCATCGTTCGTCGAAATCCTGCAAAACTGCGTCGTGTTCAACGATGCGGTGTTCGATCGCATTACCGCCAAAGAAGCGGCTCCCGACGCGCAGGTGCTGCTCGAGCACGGCAAACCGCTGCTCTTTGGCAAGAACAAAGAAAAGGGCCTACGTTTGAAGCCGGGCAAGCTCGAGCTCGAAATCGTGACTGTCGGGGGCAGTTTGGGGGGTGGGGGGGGCGCCGCTGCCGGCGACATCCTGGTCCACGACGAAACCAATCGCCCGCTGGCGCAGCTACTCGCCGCTTTGGAGCCGCCCTTTCCGGTGGCGATGGGCGTGTTGTATTGCAATCCGGCCACGCCGTACGAGCAGGAGGTTCAGGCTCAACTCGCGGCCGCGCAGGGAAATGGCGACCTAGACGCACTGCTGAACAGCGAACGCACCTGGGAGGTCACCCCATGACCGTTGCGAATCGCAGGCGGGGCGCAGATCGGCGAGTCAAGAACGTTCCGGTGCAGGTAGAACGGCGCAGCGGTCTCGATCGACGCATGATCGTCGAATCGGCCACCGCGCAAATTCACGCCGTCCTCGAATTGCTCACCCAGTTGGCAGACATGGGCGCATTGCGTGACGAGAGCCGGCGACTGCTGGATACGGCGATGTTGCGACTGCGCTTTGCGCTCGAGAAGATGGAGCCGGATTAGGCTGTTATCGAGGTTGTCGGGGTTTCTCGACAACCTGGACAACCTCGACAACCTCGATAACGGCATGCTCCCTCGTCCCGCCCTTCTGCTCGATCTCGACGGCACTCTTACAGATAGCGTCTACCAACACGCACTCGCGTGGCACAAGGCGTTGGAGATGGGAGGGATCAAGCTCTCGGTTTGGCGCATCCACCGCCGCATCGGAATGAGCGGCGGGCTGCTCGCCGAAAGCCTCGCCCGCGAGACAGGGCGCGCGCTCACTGCCACGACCGCGGAGAAAATCAAGCAGGCCCACGCGCGGTTGTTTCGGGCGCAAATCAAGGACGTGCGCCTGCTTCCCGGCGCGAAGGAGTTGATGCACCACCTCACCAAAATGAAGGTCCCGTGGGCCGTGGCGACGAGCGGCGCGCTTGCGAGCGCGCGCCCCCTGCTCGATTTGATCGACGTGCCTGAAGGCGTGCCGGTCATCAGCCGCGACGACGTGACGCACGCCAAGCCCAATCCGGATCTGTGGCTCGCCGCCGCGGCGCGACTCGGCGTACCCCCGGAATCGACGATCGCGGTCGGCGACAGCGTGTGGGACCTGCTCGCCGCTCGACGCGCCCGCGCGCTCGGTGTCGGGGTCCTGTCGGGCGGATATGGAGCCGAAGAGCTGGAGCGCGCAGGAGCGTACCGAGTCTATGAAGACCCGGCCGACCTCCTGCTGCACATCGATGAATTGGGGATTAGAGCAGATTAGAAGTGCGGATTATCTACTAAGCCAGTAGGACGCCTTAATCAAGAAAGTATTCAGCGGCCGCGAGTTGAACAGCTTCCCGAAATCGTCACCGACATTATCGCCCGGAGCCGTGGGATCGAAGTTCTGACGTCCCTGATTCCAGACGAGATACAAGGTAGAGCCGGGACGATACTCCCACCGCAACACCACGTTCGAGTTGAAGAACTTGCTGTTGAAGTCTTCCGGGATAGTTCCCGCGTACGGCTGGAACCGGTCGTCGTACGACGCAGCCCGCGGCGTCGCGGATAGCTCGCGCAGATTCGACCATTCCCCCCGGCTCACGAACGGTGAAGCATACACCTGCAGGGTGAGCGTATTCGTTGCGGTATAATCGACTCGAAACGTCATCGACACCGTTTTCTGATCGATATGAGCGAAGAGATAATGCGTTCCCGTCGCATCTGTTTGCGGGTTGATGTCCTGCCGATCGCCGATGTAATGCGAGAGGTTGAGCACCACGGACCCGCGGAATTGCGACCCTGCACGCACGTCGACCTCCGGACTCGCACTGACGTTCGTGGAACGCCCATCGTCAGAACGCGAAAGGTTGACGAACATCACCGGTGTGATCCACGGACGAGGGTCACCGAGAAAACCGAACCAGGGATATACGGCGCGATCGACTCGTAGCGCCGGGCCGCCGCGCGCGCACCGGTCGCAGAACACACCGCCCAAACCGGCGATGGTGCCGCCCATGTGCAGGGTCCACTGATTGTTGAACCCGAGGTGTAGGTTGGTGTTGAACGCCCGCTCGGTCGGTAATCCTTCCGAGGTCCAATACTGCCACCAGTTGAAATTCCAAAACGCCCGCTGCAGAAACAACACGGGCTTCCGCCAATTCATGGAAGCCCAGTTATTCCAGCTCTGTTGATCGGATTGATACAAGAACCCGAGATCGTTGATTTCGAAACCGGGTGAACGCCGCTGATAGCTGGTTTGGAAGTTGATGAAGCCGTTCTGCTTGGTGAACAGCAGCTCCTCGGAATTGCCACTGAGTGACGTGCGCGTGGGGTCGTACTGCACGTTGTCGTCGGGCCGCTGGAAGTTGTGCGTCGAGTTCTGCTGCGTCGCCGCGATCATCGCCGGCGTACCCGCGACGGTGCTGAGATCGAATGAGCCCGATACCTCATACATGCCTTTGGCGAACCGGTGCCGGAAATCGACCGCGCCAACGTAGGCATGATTGTGAAAACTGTTTTCCGTCCACGAGTCGGTATTGCGATTGACGGCCGTCGTCATGAAGCCGATGGCGCTCTGACCGGCACGGAAGTCCTGGGTCACGCGCAACGCGGCGTAGTTGGTGAGCGGCTCGAGCGTGACGTCGCCGCTGTCTCCCACCGCGCGCTTGGTGAGCCCCTCTAGTCCGCCAATCGTCAGCCCGCTTGGCAACCGGCCGGTGATCTTCGCGGCGCCGACGATGCGGGCGGGATCGTGACCGATGCGGCGGGAATAGAACAACCCCTCTCCACTGCAGTTCACGATGCTGCAATTGACATTGAAATTGAAAATGCCCGTCCCTTCCACGAAGAAGGGCCGCCGCTCCTGATAGAACGTCTCGAACGAGGTCAGGTTCACGACCGAGGGATCCGCTTCGACCTGTCCGAAATCGGGATTCACGGTGGCATCGATGGTGATGTTGGATGTCAAGCCGTATTTGATGTCGCCGCCCGCCGTCGCCGACTGCACGTGCGCGTAGCCTTCCGGCTCATTCTTGGTCAGCGCGTAGGGGATCAACTCGAGCCTGGTCGGCGCGGCCAGTCCATCGAGTCCGATGACCTCGCCCAACTGCGAGGAAAACCCGCGCCGCGAGGTGCGATATAACGGCCAGCCGACGCGCTCCCCTCCACGTCGATCGATGTCACGCCAGACCGCGAAGCCAAACGTGTTGCTCGGCAGATGCGGATAGCGAAGCTGTGACAAGGGAATGCGGAACTCGGCGGTCCAGCCGAGCGAGTCCACCTGAGTGGCGACGTCCCATACCGCGTCCCACGCCCCGTCCTCCTGATCGCCGTCGCCGTAGATCGCGTAATCGCGCTTCACGCCGGCGGGATTGACCGCGAATTCGAAGCCGGTCCGCCGGTCATGGTAGGAATCGATGACGATCTTGATTTGATCGCAGCAGACGCGGGTATCACGGCGGGCGAGAAGAGTCTTGATGCTGTCGGGGTGCGGGTCGAACGCGCGGACAAACACGTAAAAGTTGTGGTCGTCGTAGGCCACTCTCGCCTCGGTCCGCACCGACGGTTCTCCATCTTCTACCGGCTGGAACTGGCGGAACCCGGTGATGGCCTGGGCCGTGTGCCACACCTCCTCGTTATCCTTGCCGTCGATCACAATGGCGGTGGCGGTTCGCTTGGCCACCGCGGTCGTCGCAAGCGCCGCCGTGCGCGGAGGGGGGTCGACTGACGTCTGTAATACAAGGACGGCGAATGCGATCGGCATTAACGGCATTATGAAGTCCCGGCGAAGGATCCAGGTACTTGGATGTTACGAAGCCGGAAATGGTTGGTTTCTCGCTAGGATTTAGACCTAGCTGAATGACGATTTGAGCGGTAGCTTCGGCGGGCCCAAAAAGGGCCCCTCCTTAACAGTACCCGGACAATTCGGGCATGGGTCGCACCGAGGAATCCACAGTGAGCTCCACGAGGATTTGGGCCGATCGTCGCAGCGGCGTCGACCGACGCAGCGAGGCACGACGGCAAATCGTCGGCGCGGCCCCCGCGGGCGAGGAGCGCCGCCATGTAGTCGATCGCCGCCGTGGGTCCGAACGGCGCAGCACCATCGACCGGCGCGGCAGATCGTTCCGGAGAACGAGCGGCGAGCGACCGGTCGAGCATGTCCGGAACGCGCTGCAGTTGTTGAAAGAAGTTGCGATGGTGGGGGAGCTCTCCCCTGGCCCAAGCGAGGACCTGGGCGCGGCCATCGATCGACTCAACCGCGCCGTCAATATTCTCGAGCGCCAGGCCAGCGGCCGCTAGCTACTTCTTCTTGTTCTTGAACAGCGCCAGGTATTGTCCGTAGCCCGCAGCTTCGAGACTGTCCACCGGAATAAATCGCAGCGACGCCGAGTTGATGCAGTAACGCAAGCCGGTAGGCTGCGGCCCGTCGTTAAATACATGCCCGAGGTGAGAATCGGCGTGCGTCGAACGGACCTCGGTGCGCTCCATGAACAGCGAGCGGTCGGTCTTTTCCTTGACGTTCTCCGGCTCGAGCGGTCGGGTAAAGCTCGGCCATCCCGTCCGCGAATCGTACTTGTCGAGCGAGCTGAAGAGCGGCTCGCCCGATACGACGTCCACGTAGATCCCGTCTTTGTGATTGTCCCAGAATTCGTTGGCGAACGGCCGCTCCGTGCCCTCGTGCTGGGTCACCTCGTACTGCAACGGCGTCAGCTCGCGACGCAGCTCGGCATCGCTCGGTTTTGGCTTTACGGTATACATCGCGTATGTCACCCCACTCGTTGACTGCAACGAAATCCTGCCTCCAACCACACCCGCATCGTTACCCCAGATCGCGCGGAGAATCCGGTCGCGACCGCAACCGGCGCGATACATCCCATAGCGCTCGGGATTCTTCTTGGCGAAGTCCTGATGGTACTCTTCAGCGCGATAAAATGGACCGGCTGTCAGAATCTGCGCCGCCGGCTCTTTATGGAACCGATCGATCACCTGTTGGCGTGACGCGCTCGCAGCGCGGCGCTGTTCCGGACTACGCACGAAGATCGCCGTGTGATAGTTCGGACCGGTATCGCACGCCTGGCCGTCGGCCTGGAACGGGTCGATGTTGTGCCAGTAGGCCTGCAGCAGCGTCTCGTAGCTCACCTTGGCCGGATCGTAGATGACCTGAACCGACTCGAGGTGTCCCGTATTGCCCTCCACCACCTGCTCGTAGGACGGGTTCCGAGTCGTGCCGCCCATGAAACCGGAGGTGGCTGAGATTACGCCGGGGAGATCGTCATACACGTGCTCGATGGTCCAGAAACAGCCGCCGGCGAATGTGGCTGTATCGAGCGGGGCGTGCGCCACGGTCAGGCTGAGCGCAAGGAGAAGTGCGATGTTCATGGGCTCAATGTGGCCAGGTCATCCTCGCCACGGAAGTGGGATCAGTGATTCTTAGAGCTTTCTCATCCACTTCACATTGCCCACCGCCTGCGGCACGCCGTACGTTAGCGACATGCAACTCCTGCTCGTCGAAGACGACCGTGATCTGCGGCGGTTCTTGAGCAAGGCCTTCCGCGAGGAGGGCTACGGCGTAACAGAGACGGACTCGGGCGACCGTGCGTTGGAGCGAGCCCTGGAAGGCACGTTCACCTGCATCGTGCTGGACGTGATGCTGCCGGGACGTGACGGTTTCAGTGTGGTCGCTGAGCTGCGCAAGCGGGGCGTGGCGACGCCCGTCCTGCTGCTCACCGCCAAGGACGAGCTCGAGTCTCGCGTCCGTGGGCTGGAAGGCGGCGCCGACGACTATGTGACGAAGCCGTTCGATCTGCCGGAGCTGCTGGCGCGCGTGCACGCCCTGATCAGACGCGCCGAGCTGCGACACAAAGACGCGACTTTGACCGTGGGCGACGTCACGCTGGACCCGCTGTCCCGCCGGGTCACACAGGACGACCGCATCGTGGACCTGTCCCCGCGCGAGTTCGCGCTGCTCGAATTCCTCATGCGCAATGCGGGGCGCACCGTCTCGCGCTCGCGGATCGCTGAAGCGGTGTGGAACTACAAGTTCGATTCCGAGACGAACGTCGTAGACGTCTACGTGAACTACCTCCGTAAGAAGCTGAGTTTTGGCGGACGAACGGCGCCGATCAAGACAGTGCGTGGCGTGGGATATCGATTGGAGTCGTCCGGCCATGAGTGAGCGTCGACTCAGCCAGGTATTGACGCGCCGATTCAGCCGCGTGGCCTGGACCACTCTCGCCGGCTACGCGCTGGTCGTCATTCTGCTGTTCACGGTTGCGGCCGAGATGGCGTTGAGCAGGTCATTGGAGCATTCCGCGGATGTCATCCAGTCACTCCTCGGCGCCTATCGCGATTCCACCAGCGCACCGGGCGGCGTGATGCCCTCGGCGCTTGCCCAGCAGCTGGTCGGCATGGGCGGGCAGGTCGTCATTACCCGCACGACAACGAACGCGGGAGGCATGCCGCAGGTCTACTATCTCTCCCCGGGAATGCCGGCCAAACGTCTCGAGGGTCTTCCGAACGCGGCCTCGGCCGAGC
>DASZNX010000090.1:0-27414 GCA_035551075.1 Gemmatimonadales bacterium
CGGGATGTGCGATCCAAGGTCGGATCGAACCATACGCCGCAGTGAATCGGCAACGTACCGGCGATCGCGCGGACCGTCGTACTCGATAGCGAGCGAAACACCTGGCGTGGGGGATGGTGGCGGCGGTGGTGGGGGCACGGCAGGCGCACCGCGGTTTAAGTCCCAAGGTCTCCAAATCAGCACGAATGCAACGACAGCCAGCACGGCCCCTATAACGGCAGCTGGTTTCCAAATCGGTGGGGACTCGGCCTGCTCTTGAGGCGTAAGCTGTGTGGCCTCGAACACGTTTTTGAGCGCCTGCCGAAATGCGGCGGCATCGGCCCAACGATCCTCCGGCTTTTCCTCGACCGCGCGACGGAGGACCGAAGCAAGGGGCTCCGGGATGCCGGTCCAATCGATGTGCGGCCACTGCTCGTGATAGGGGCGCCCTGTCACCGCCTCGTATAGCGAAACTCCGGTCGCGTAGACATCGGTGCGCGGAGTGATCGGCCCTCCGTGCAGCTGCTCGGGTGCCATGTACGCGACTGTTCCGTCGCTACTGTGTTCGTCGCCCGGCTCGGTCGGCGGTCGCGCGATCCCGAAGTCGCCGAGCAACGCATGGTCGCCTGGCAGGACAAAGATGTTGCTCGGCTTGATGTCGCGATGCACGATGCCCAGCCGATGCACTTGCTCGAGGCCATCGAGTATGTCGATGCCGATCGCGATGACCTGATCCATCGGGATTGGGACCGACTTGACGCGCTCCTCGAGCGTCGGCCCGCCGACCAGCTCCATGCGGTAGTATTTCAGCCCCTCACCTTGATCCTCATCGTAGATGACGACGACGTTCCGATGGCGGATCGTCGCCAGAATCCGCGCTTCACGCAAAAAGCCCTCGCCGCCATCGGCCGTGTCGAACTCGGGGCGAAGGACTTTGACCGCTTCTCCGCGATTGAGTTTGAGGTTGTGTACGAGGTACACGTACCCCATGCCGCCCCGGCCGAGTAGCTCGTCTACCCGGTAGTCCGGCCCTAGCGCCCGTTGCAGGCGTTCCTTGAGCGGGTCGATTTCGATGGGCTCCTCCGGGGCTTGAACTTACGGCTAGACGTCAAGCTCCGCTTTCAGCACGGGGCCGCGGCCGTTGAGGCCGGCGATTATCTGAGTCGGGGGAGTTTCGGCGGCTTGGGCCCGTGACGGACGGCGCCGCGCACAGGGGCGTACTCGAGCGGGATGCCGGTGCGCGCGCACCGAAGCAGCAGGCCCCCGCGGCTCATGTCGCCGCGACCGGCGAAGGTCGGCGGAAAGTATAGCCGATCTCCAAACACCTCGAGCAAGGGACCCACGTACTTGTCGGTGGCGACGCTGCCGAGCAGCACGACGCGGTCTTCCGGACCGATGCCGCGCTCGAGCGCGGTCGCGTCTCGGACGAGCGGCTCGCGGAACGCCGGCACGTCCTCGTCGACTGGTATCTCCGCCATGCGCCGCAGATCGTCCACCCGAATCAGCACGTCGGCCGGGAGCAGGCCGCGTCCCGGGGTGATGACGTACGTCCGACCAAAGCGGCTGGCATACGCAAGCTTCCCGCGGAAATACAGGCTGCTCATGAAGGTGAAGACTTCACCGAGCGGCGCCCCGCCGTTGGCCAGCTGGGCAGTCAACGGTGAGGTGCGGCTATTCAGCAGCTGTTTCGCGCGGGTGCCCCCGCAGCTCGCGGGGGAGAGCAGAAAGACAATCATCGGTAATAGAATAGCTAAAAAGTCATCACGACGGGGGCGTGGTCGCTCGTCCCCACGTCCGACTGGACGACGCAGCTCGTCGCGCGCTCGGCGATCGGGGGAGAGGCGAGTACATAATCGAGCCGCCAGCCGATGTTGCGGGCGCGCAGATTGCGCCACGGCGCCCACCAGGTGAACAGATTGGGATTGTCGGGCTCGAATTGCCGGCTCATGTCGACGAGGCGCGTATCCACGAGCGACTCGAAGAGCGCCCGTTCTTCGGGACGCTGGCCCACCGCATTTGGCTTCCGCTCCTTGGGGTGCACGTCCATGTCCGTGCGCGCGATGTTCATGTCGCCGCAGAGAATCAGCTGCCGGCCCTCGGCCGTCAGCCGGGCGGACCACTCGATCAGGCTTCTCACGAACGCGAGCTTCGCCGGATAATCCTTGCCGCCGTTGGGAACGTAGATCGACGCGATGACCAGATCGCCGTGCTCGACCTGCACGATCCGCGATTCCATGTCGAAGGCGGGATGGCTGAAGACCGGATCGAGCACGTACAGGTCCTTGCGGACGTGCAGCGACACGCCGGA
Organism: Gemmatimonadales bacterium; assembly: GCA_035551075.1. Taxonomy (GTDB): domain Bacteria; phylum Gemmatimonadota; class Gemmatimonadetes; order Gemmatimonadales; family GWC2-71-9; genus 20CM-2-65-7. The sequence goes on from DASZNX010000090.1 coordinate 2,288, forward strand.
ATAGCCCTTCAACGTGTGCCAGTACACGTGATAATCCGGAACCCGGCACTCAGCGGGGATTTGGGCCGTGGTCGCTTTCAGCTCCTGCAGGCACACGATATCGGGGCGATCCCGCTGCAGCCACTCGCACAGCTGCGCCGCCCGGGCGCGAATCCCGTTCACGTTCCAGGTAGCGATTTTCATGCGGTAGGAAGTTTAACCAGCGGCGCCCTTGACAGGCCCCGCCTCCAATATACATTACCAGATAGTTATGAAACCATCTGGTTATAATCTCGACGCCACCTTCGCCGCGCTCGCCGATCCCACGCGGCGCGCCATCCTGACGCGGCTCGCGAGCGGGGCAGCGACCGTGAATGAGCTCGCGGCGCCGTTCGACATGAGCCAGCCGGCGATCTCCAAGCACCTCAAAGTGCTCGAGCGGGCCGGCCTGATCACGCGCGGCCGCGAGGCGCAGCGGCGCCCTCGCAAGCTCGAGCCCCGGCCCCTGGCCGAGGCGACCGATTGGATCGAACGCCACCGCAAAATCTGGGAGGCGAACTACAAGCGGCTCGACGCCGTGCTGCAGGAGTTGAAAGGCAAACAGAAGAAAACCGTCGACGCGCTGCTCGCGGACATCAAACCCAAGCCAACGAAAAGGAAAGGCACATGACCAGGACCGCAGCCCTCAAGATCACGACCCCGAGCGAGCGCGAAGTCGCGGTGACGCGCGAATTCGACGCTCCCCGGGGCATGGTGTTCGATGCGCACACCAAACCCGAGCTCGTGCGTCAGTGGCTGCTCGGGCCGCCCGGCTGGACGATGCCCGTGTGCGAGATCGACCTGCGCGTCGGCGGAAAGTATCGCTATGAATGGGCGAACGCCGATGGTCGCAGGATGGGCGTGGCAGGGAAGTTCACGGAGATCACACGGCCGTCCCGGATCGTCGTGACGCAGTTGTTCGACGAGGACTGGACTGGCGGAGAAACTCTGGTGACCACGGACCTCGTGGAGCGGAGCGGCAAGACGACGCTCACGACCACGGTTCGCTATTCCTCCCGCGACGCGCGCGATGCCGCGCTCAAGACCGGTATGACCACCGGGATGGAAGCGGGATACGAGCGGCTCGAGGAGCTGCTGAAAGCGGAGCACAGCCATGGCTAAGCAAAAGATCACGCCGTTTCTGTGGTTCGATAATCAGGCCGAGGAAGCGGCGCAGTTCTACACGTCGATCTTCAAGAATTCCAAGATTCTGCACGTCAGCCGCTACGGAGAGGGTGGTCCCGGCCCGAAGGGTTCCGTGATGGTCGTGAACTTTCAGCTCGCGGGGCAGGAATTCACCGCGCTGAACGGCGGCCCGCGCTTCACGTTCAGCGAGGCGTTCTCGTTCGTCGTGAATTGCGACAACCAGCAGGAGATCGACGAGTACTGGAGCAAGCTCACGGCGGGCGGCGGCCAGGAAAGCATGTGCGGCTGGTTGAAGGACAAGTTCGGGTTCTCCTGGCAGATCGTGCCGGCAGAGCTCGGCAAGATCATGAGCAACAAGGATCCCCAGAAAGCGAACCGCGTGATGCAGGCGCTCTTGCAGATGAAGAAGCTCGATATCGAGAAGCTGAAGGCCGCCGCGGATGGTTAGCCATTGATCACGCGCATCCCTCCTTCAGGGTAACGCGCGCCGGCCGGTACTCCAACGTCCTCCAGCTCTTCCAGGTCGGCGCCCGACAACGTGACGTTAAGGGCGCCGATGTTTTCTTCGACATACCGCCGATGCTTCGTGCCCGGAATGGGGACGATGTCGTCGCCCTGTGCGAGCAGCCACGCCAGCGCGAGTTGTCCGGGGGTGCAGCGTTTCTTCCGGGCAAGGGCTTCGACGCGGCGCACGAGATCGAGATTCTTCTGGAAGTTCTCACCCTGAAAACGCGGGTGGTTTTTCCGCCAATCACCTTCCTGAATGTCTTCCGGGCGTTTGATCTGACCGGTGAGAAAGCCCCGGCCGAGCGGACTGTACGCGACGAAGCCGATCTTGAGCTCGCGTACCGCAGGGAGAATCTCCTCCTCCACATCCCGGCTCCAGAGCGAGTATTCGGTTTGTAGCGCGGTGATGGGATGAGCCGCGTGCGCCCGGCGGACCGTTGCTGCAGAGGCTTCGGAGAGCCCCAGGTGCCGCACCTTTCCTTGCCGGACGAGGTCGCCCATCGCGCCCACGGTCTCCTCGATCGGCACCGCGCGATCCACCCGGTGTTGGTAGTAGAGATCGATGTGATCCACGCCGAGACGTTTGAGTGAAGCATCGCAAGCACTGCGCACGTACTCGGGCCGGCCGTTCTGGCCGATGAACTTGCCATCGGCCGCGCGCACGTTGCCGAATTTTGTCGCCAGGATCACCTGGTTGCGCTTGCCCTTGACGGCCTTCCCCACGAGGATCTCGTTGGTGAACGGCCCGTACACGTCGGCGGTGTCGAGGAAGGTGATGCCGAGCTCGAGTGCCCGGTGAATCGTCGCAATGGACTCCGCGTCGTCGCGGCTCCCATAGAAATCCGACATCCCCATACAGCCCAGGCCCAAGGCCGATACGGTCAGTCCCGCCTCGCCGAGCTTTCGTTGCTGCATGTCTTCCTCCCACTCCCTTGAGACAGAGGAACCGTGTTGATCGCGCGCGTCAAAGCCGCCGCATTCAGGGTCGATGACGTCGTGGGATCGGGCAAGATTTTGGCCGTCTGGTACTACGGTCCCAGCGCTGCCGGCGCTGCGTGGTGAACGCCGCACCGTAAGCGTTCACCACGAGCGTGGCGGTTTAGTAGCCCGGTGTCAGGCTAAACCGAACCAACCAGTCTTTCTGCGGCCGGTTGTAGGGATGCACGATGTCCATCTGACCGATCGCGAACCCAAACAGATTCATGCGAAGCGACGCGCCGGCGCTCCGGTACACGGGACGCCCACCACGCGTCCCGAGGATTTCCGGTCCTTGGGTCGACGTCCACGCCATACCCGCGTCGTAAAAGATCGCCGCGTCGATTGGGAGAATCCCGTAATAGCCGCCGCCCGCATGGAGCACCCCGAACAGCGGGAACCGCAGCTCCAGGCTGGCCACCGCGATCCGGCTGCCGAACAGGTTGTCGAACACCGGGCACGCGGAGGTATTCGTCCCGCACTCGGTTCCGTTGAAGCTACCCATGTCGTAGCCACGGATGAGGCTGGGATATCCGATGTACATCGGATACATGCGCGGATCGTCGCCATCCTTGCCGTAGCGCCCGATGTGCAGGAATCGGCCGGCAATCGTGAACGGGCGGACCGGCATCACATACTTGCGGTAGTCGACCAGGCCGGTGACGAAGTTCAGCGTTCCAAACGTGGGGTCTGCTTCAATGCGCCACCGGTCGCCCATGATCGGACCGGTTGCGCCGAAAAATGTGTTGTCGCGAACGAATGCGGCCGTGACCCCGCCAAGGCCCAGCGCGGCTGGCACGGGATTATGGAACGTCGAATCGTAGACGACGTTGCCCGTGAACGGATCGTAGCCGACGCGCTGGATCTCGTCGGAATAGGAGATCTGCTGTGCGCTGACGGACCCCTCGAACCGGAGTGAGCGATTGAAGGGATACGCCGCGACCGCGCTGACCTCGCGGCTGGTCTGCTTGAAGCGCTCGATCTGTTCGACGTAGTTGCCGGCCCCATCGTATCCATTCAGGAAATATCCCTGGATATAAGGAATCACCTGCGCGCCGATACTCCAGTTCAGGCGGCGCCGGCGATTCTGATAACCGACGAGCGCGGCAAAGTCGCTGATCCGGCCATTGACCTGCGCCATGGTGACGAGGTTGTGGTCGCCCAGCATGTCGCTCCAGTACAGCGTGATGCCGCCGCCGACATAGGTGCCGAACCGATCGGCGGCCACCGCGAGGTTCGGCTGCGCGATGAAATCGAGCGACAGCGCCGGCCGGTAATTCCTGACCGAGCTCTCCACCGGCAGCGTATTCTGATCCACGAGCCCCGTCGCCGGATCGCTGATGACCGCGGCGATTCCTTCCTCGCGCTCCAGCGGCGGCAATTCTTTCGCCGCGGGCGGCAACTGGACAATTTGGGTAGTCGCGGCGGCGTCGAGGTTGTCGATGCTCTGAATGGCGTACCCCCCGCCCGTGTACACGCTGAAGATCGCGCGCGGGGTTTTCTGTGCGACGCTGAGCGCCGGGCTCAGATTGGTAATGCCGCTGACGCCGCTGAAGACGTTCGTGACCTGGCTGATAGAGCCGTCCGCCAGTGCAATCCGGAAGATGTTGCTGATGCCGCCGGGATCGCCAACGAAGTACAAGCTCTTGCCGTCCGGACTCCACTGGGGATTGATGTGTTTGGCGCCCTTGAAATAGGGCAGCCGCGTGATCTGTCCCGCCACACCGCCGCTGACATCGATGAGGGCGAGCTGGTAATCGCCGTACGTGAGACTGTCGATCGACGTCCCAAAGCGGTCGGTGGAAAACGCGATGTACTTGCCGTCCGGCGACCACGCCGGTTCGAGATCGGCGTACAGGTCATCGGTGAGACGCGTCAGCTTTTTCGAGTCGAGATCATAAATGAAGAGATCGGTGACGCCGCCCACCTGAGAGCTGAAGGCGATTTGCTTGCCGTCGGGGGACCAGGTCGGATTGAAGATCTCGCCGAGCTCCGGGAAGTTGATCTCTTTCACCAGGTCGCCATTGTTGCCTTTGACGATGCGCAGCGCCGGGTGACCGGTGACGACGGCGCCGAAGACGAACCGCGTCCCGGTCGCATCCCACGCGCCGGCCGAATTGATGAACTGCATGCTCTCGAGATGCGGATCGCGGGTGGACGACACCAGCGTTTTTATGGTGTGGCCATTCTCGGCATCCGCGAGATACATGTCGATGGAGAAGAGGCCGGCATCGGACATGTAGACCATGCGTTTCCCGTCAGGACTCACGGCGGGCGCGATGTTGTAGTGCGACTGTGCCCCGGGACTCACCACCAACCGCGCACCGGCCGTGGTCACCGGCATCTGCCGCGCCTGTTGCACGTGCGCCTTGTCCGTTGGCAACTGAATGCCCGTTGCGACCGCCACGGGCTCGGCCGCTTCCGTCAGCGCCCGATGCCATTCGGCAACGATGCTGTCCGCCGGGCGGTGCGTCATGACTTCGAGCGCGCCGATCACGTTGCCGGTTCTGCCGGCCGAGCGAAGCAGCGCCCCGACGATGTCATCGCCGTAAGTCCCGCCGAGGTATGCCCAGAAGGATTGGCCCCACCGATAGGGGAAGTAGCGCGGGTTGTCGAGATCGCGGAACTTGGGCAGCTCGCCACGGCGCACCGCATCCCGCATCCACATGGTCGTGTTCGGATCGATGGGACCGAGCGACATGTACTCGGCCATGCCCTCGATGAACCACAGCGGCACCCGGTTGAGCCCAGCGCTCATGTTGCTGCGGCCCACTCCCGTGATGTCATATTGAAACGCGTGCGTCAATTCGTGGCCGATGACGTGATCGGTCTCCCACAAGGACGCGCCCATCGGCAGGATGATGCGTCGCTTCAGGCTTTCCGTGACACCACCGGTTCCTTCACCCGGGCTCTCCCCAAGCACGTTCGTTTGCTCGAAGTCGGGGTGATCGGAATAAAGGATTAGCGGTTGGCGGCTACTGAGTTGATGGCGAAGCACACCGGAGAGTCTGGTGTACCACCGCTCGGCCATACGCGCGGCCTGGGCCGCGGCGTCGGCTTCCTTTTCGTAATAGTAAACATCAAAGTGCTGCGTCTTCAGCACCTTGAATTTGAAAGTCTTGTACTGGACTGAGTTGCGTCCGAAATATTGGGCCTGAGCGGGCGCTGCAAATACGAGTGCAGCGCCGAGCAGGAGAGCAACGCGAGAGATGGTCTTCATGTCCTAAAATTACCCCCCTAGCCCTTGGCTGATGCTAATACCGCCCAGGAAGCTACTCCATCGACCTTAAGGATACCTATGGGAACGCTCTCAGTGCTGTGCGCCTTCGTCCTTACTATGCAGCAGGGTTATGGCCCGATGGATTGGAAACAAGTGGACCGTGTCTTGGGCCGCACCGGTACATTACAAAGCGACGTTTACCGCATCGGGTTTCCTCGCAGCGATCTCCAGGTTCGTGTCGGATCCGTCAGCGTCAAACCGGCGCTCGCGCTGGGATCGTGGGTCGCTTTGAAACAGACGGGCGATAGTACCGCCATGTTAATGGGCGATCTGGTCTTGCTGGAGAAAGAAGTGTCGCCGGTCATTGATGCCCTCCAATCCGGGGGAATCGAGCAGACCGCTCTTCATAATCACTTGCTTCATGAATCTCCGCATGTTGTCTATCTCCACATCATGGGGCGCGGGAGTCCCGGCGCTCTTGCAACAACCTTGCATTCAGCGCTCGCGCGGACAGGAACGCCGGCCAGTGCGGCGCCGCCTGGTCCAGCGGCCGCGCTCGGTCTGGACACTGTTCAAATCTCACAAATTCTCGGGGCACACGGTCGCGTAAACGGCGGCGTATACCAGCTCAGTGTGCCGCGTGACGGCGCAGTCATGGTGGATAGCGTTGAAGTCCCTCCTGCTATGGGTGTGGCTACGGCGATCAATTTTCAGTCCACTGGAGCAGGGAAGGCCGCCATCACGGGCGACTTCGTGTTGACCGCAAATGAAGTCAATCCGGTCTTGAAGGCGTTGGGCTCTAATCGCATCGAGGTGACCGCGGTACACAGTCACATGCTCACCGAGACACCACGGCTCTTGTTCATGCATTTCTGGGCCGAAGGCGACGCGCTGACGCTCGCGCGTGGCTTGCGGGCGGCACTCGATCACGTGAGCATCAAAAGGAGCTAATCGGCCGTGGACACCGCAATGTCAGCCGCCTCTTCCGTTCCCACGCGCCCCCTCGGCTCGACGGGCGAGCACGTGTCGTGCCTCGGCGTCGGTGGCGCGCATCTCGGCAAGAAAGACGTGGACGAAAAGCTCGCCATCCGGATTATTCGCAGCGCGATCGATGAAGGCATCACGTTCCTCGACAATTCCTGGGACTATCACAACGGCGCGAGCGAACGGCGCATGGGAAAAGCGCTGCGCGAGGGCTACCGGGACCGGGCGTTCGTCATGACCAAAATCGACGGCCGCTCCCGCAAAGCGGCGACCGAGCAGCTCGAGGAGTCGCTCAAGCGGCTGCGCGTAGACTGCATCGACCTGGTTCAGCATCACGAGATAATCCGGTTCGAGGATGCGAACCGGATTTTTCGGAAGGACGGCGCGCAGGAGGCGCTCGAAAAAGCGCGCTCAGCCGGGAAGCTTCGCTATATCGGATTCACGGGCCACAAGGATCCCAATGTTCATCTGTACATGCTGCGGCTCGTCCAGCAGCACGGAGCACGCATCGATACGGTGCAGATGCCGCTCAACGTCATGGACACGCACTACCGCAGCTTCGAGAAGCTCGTGCTGCCCGAGCTGGTCCGGCGCGGGATCGGGGTCCTCGGCATGAAGAGCATGGCGCAGGGGATCATCCTGAAATCCAAGACCGTGACCGCCGAGGAATGTCTGCGGTATGCGCTGTCATTGCCGACATCGGTGGTGATTACCGGCATCGACAGCATGAAAATTCTCAAACAGGCACTGAACGTCGCGCGGACGTTCCGGCCCATGAGCGAGCCGGAGATGAACGCCTTGCGGGCCAGGACCCGAGAGGCGGCGGAGCAGGGAGAGTACGAGTTGTTCAAGACGTCCACGCTGTTCGATTCGACGGCGGAACATCCCGAGTGGCTGGGCGAGGAGCCCAAACAGTTACAGGCGCTGGTCTCCGAGTGAGGAGAATCCTCGATACAGCAGCAGGTCGTAGACGATCTTCAGTGTTCCCGCGATAAAGAACGGGATATTGATGAGCGCCGGCCGGGCGAACAGGAGTCCCGCGAAGACCGGAGCGATGCCGGCGCCGATCGTCCGCGCGACCCCGGCCACGCCACCCGCCGCCGATCGCTCGTCGGGCCGAACGATGGCCATGAGATATGATTGCCGGGTCGGCACATCCATCTGACTGATGCTGAAGCGCATGAACAAGACCGCCGTTGCGAGCGCCAGAGTCGGCATCAGGGGAACCAGGATGAGCAGAACATTCGACGGCAAATGCGTGAACACCATGGTTCGCACCAATCCAAACCGCGCGGCCAGGCGGACCGCGAGCAATGCGGAGAGTCCCGCGAGCAGGTTCGCCCCGAAGAAAATCGCGCCCAGCGTCGCGGGATTCACGCCGAACCGCAGGTAGAACCAGTAGGCGGCGAAGCTTTGAACGACGAATCCGCCGGCAAACGAATCGAGCGCGAAGAGACCGGCGAGACGTAGCACGATGGTCCTGGAGTCGCCAAGTCCGAGGAATGGGCTCGTCTGGGGCGGGGCGGCTTCCGCGGATGGAGACAACGCGCCGAACCAGATGGCGAGCACGACTCCGAGGACGGCGTACAGCAGAACCACGACCCGGTAGGGCATCGATTGCGAGATCACGCCAGCGAACAGAGAGCCGAGCGCGGTGGCAATTGCGCCGGCGAGCGTGTACCACCCAAAAATCTCCGTCCGGTAGTCCGGCGCGACGACGTGCGCGAGCGCGGCCTGTTCAATCGGAAGGAACGGCCCAACCTCATTGCCGCTCGGGCTGATCACCCCGATCGTGCCCGCGATGAGGAGGAAGAGAAAATTCGCCGTGAACGCAAAGGCGAGACCTGCGATCGCCATGAGCGCGGCGCCGATCATGAGCATGCGCCGCCGCCCCAGACGATCGGCTCGGGTTGTGAGCCACAGGGAGATGACGGTGTCGCCCACCAGCGTGAGCGTCATCAGCAGGCCGATCTGCGACGCATCGAGACCGAGCGAGGTCAGATAGAGCACCAGCACGACACTGACCGCCCCGTATGCGAAGAGGCGCGTAAACCGCGTCAGGAACAGCAGCCTGCCGTCGCGGGGCAGGGCCGTGATGATGGACGTCACGCGCCGTACTTCCTCTAAAAGGCGCCACCGCCACCACCGCCCCCACCGCCGCCCGAACCGCCACCGCCACCAAATCCCGAGCCGCCTGACCCGCGCGGCGACGACGACATCGTCGTTCCGGCGATCGTAGTCAGATGGGACATGCTGCTCGAAAAATGGCTCACGTTGAAATTGGCGACGCTGGGGCCGACGTACCACCTCGGCGGCTCGGTGTAGATGCCCTCGAACGCCCGCGCGAACTGCTGCTCCACGCCGAAGGCCATCGCGAACGGCAGGTACTTATCGAACAGCTCGGGATGTCCGACAATCACGCGCTTCAGGTGATCCGCTTCGACGCGGCGGAGAAACTCCTCGAAACCGAGGACCTGTTCGAGCGCGCGGGCGCCCGGCTCGGTGCGGGCAGGCATAATCGTGGCGAACAAGAGCAGGATGATCGCGCTGACGATGCCGGCGATGATGAATGGCAATGGCGTGAACAGCAGCCAGTGCGACAGATATGTCCCGCCGACGCCGATGATCAATCCGATCGTCACCGCCAGCGTGATCCACTTCTGCCGTACCTTGTCCGGCCGGTTCTTATAGTAGCCGGTTGCCGTCAACGCGTCGAAAATCGCGTCGCGAACGGAAGGGAGCTGCTTGTAGAACTTGTCTTTCAGCTCGTCGAGCGAAACATCGTCGCCGCGCTCGGAGAAAATTCCGTCGAAGACCGCCTCTTCGTGCGGGGCCAATCCGTCGTGCGTCTTGAGCCGATGGAAGCGGTAGGTCGTCCCACCGCCGAGGAAGCCGAACAATTTCGGGATCTGTTCTTCCTCGATGCGGAAGTAGCCCCGCACCGCCAGGTCGATGAGGGTGGCGGTGATGTCGCGCATGTCCGCGCTGTTATCAAGTAAAGTCCCGGCCTCGGCTGCCGTCATCCCGCGCGGCGGCTCGTATTGGACGGCAATCGGGCGGCTTTGCGGATCGACGCCGCCGCGCCGCCACGCCAGGAAGCCGAACAACAGCACCGGAATCGGGATCAACAACGGCCAATTGCTGCGCAAGATCTCCAGCGCGCGCGCCATCGTCGTCGGCGGCGTGACGATGCCTTTGTCCCAGCCCACGACGGCGGTCAAACCTTCGTGGAAAGCGAGCGCGTGGGGCATGACGATTCGTACCGTGTCGCCGCCAGTCGTGACCCGCGCCTCCTGCGCCCGCGATCCGTAGACGCCGTTGAACGCGATCGCGCGAATTCCCGTCGTGCCGGGCGGCAGCTCGATGGTCGCGGCTGCCGCGCCGATCGGCACGTCCCATTCGTCGCCCGTCACATTCCAATACAGCTCATCGTGCTCGTCGAAGAAGCGAAGCCCGTTTGTGGCATGATACCGCAATTCGATCGTGCGCACGGCGTTCTGCGCGCCCGGCACCCAGATCTTGTACTTGATGTACTGGCGGATCCGGCTCCGTTCGGTGCGGAGATCATGTTCGGCGTCGTCACGCGCGCTCTCGAGCGACAGGCCAAGGCGCCAGTTCAGACCCTGGAGCGTGTGGTACTCGACCGGAATCGTGCGGTACAGACCGTTCCAGGATCCGACGAATCGAGCCGTGATAGTTTCGGTCACGTCAATGGTCGCGTCGCGATTGACGCGAATGTGCGCGTCAAAGCGGTCGATCGAATACGAACGCTGCGCGCTGAGCGAGGTCGCGGAGAGAACGAGCAGCAGCAGAACGAGCGGGATCTGTGGCACCGCGCGCTCCGCTGCGTCGTCCAGGCCGAAGAATTCCCGCGGTTGAAGCCGCATCATGCCGGCGATGATGCTGGCCGGGAACTGCGCGATCGCCGTATTGAAATCGCGGACAACCGCGTTGTAATAGCGCCGCGCGTTCTGGAGATGGTCCTCTACGTCGGTCAGCGTCTGCTGCAGGCCGGCGAAGCTCGCCGCGGCGCGGAGCTCGGGATAGGCCTCCGCCACGGCGAACACCCGATGCAGGGCGCCGGCGAGGGGATCTTCTTCCCGTGCACGGGTCGCGGGCGTACTGTCGCTCGCTTGCAATGCGCGGCCGCGCGCCGCGACGAGGGCCTCGAGCGTGCCGCGCTCGTACCCGGCATGCCCCTGCACGACGGCAACGACATTGGGGATGAGATCGTGGCGGCGCTTCAGCTGGACGTCGATGTCGGACCAGGCGTTGTTGCTAAGCTGCCGCAGCCGAATCAACCGATTGAAGGTGAATACCGCCCACGCCAGGACAGCGGCCCCGATGACGAGCGCGACGGTCATGGTCGCTTACGCGAGCTCGTCGAATGAACGAATCCGGACGTGTCCGTTCCCGTTGATCCGCGCGCTCGCATCGCGCACGCACAGCGCCGTGCGCATGCCGGCGTCGCGCGCCGCGTCGAGCTCGGCGGTGACGTCTGAGACGAACAACACGTCGCCCGGAGCCTGATGCAGGCTGGTCGAAATGAGCCGGTAGCTGTTGGGGTCCCGCTTGGGGCCGGTCTTGGTATCGAAGTAGTCGTACAGAAATGGCGAAAGATCGCCCGCGGTCGTGTTGGCGAACAGGTTGCGCTGCGCCTGAATGCTGCCCGAGGAAAAGATCGCGATCAGGATGCCGTGACGGCGCCACCGCACGAACGCGGGGCGAACGTCGGGATAGACCTCGGCTCTCCCTTTCAGCTCGCCGGCGTGAAACCCAGCCTCCCAGATCCGGCCCTGCAACGATTTCAAGCCGGTCGACTTCCGGTCGCGGTCCATCAACCAGTACACATAGGCCTCGGTGGACCGCACTTCGTCGTCGGGGTCCCAGGCAGGCAAGCCCGCCGCGGTCGGCGGCTCAGCGGCGTGCTCGGCCCGCAAGGCAGCGATGTCCGCGATCACGCCGGGGTTGGCGGCATGGCGCTCGACATATTCACGCACCCGGGCTCTCGCGTACGGGAAGAGCACCTGCTGGACGAACTCCAGGGGCGTGGTCGTGCCCTCGATGTCCAGCAGGATCGCGCGGGTGGTGGTCAGCTCGCGTGCGCTCCGAGCGGGATGTAGGTCGGTCCCATGCATACTGGTTGGTAGCCCTTGTCGGTCCCGCTGTTGGTGTAGTGCGGCGTCCAGCCCGACTTGTCCTGGAACAGGCGAATCGCGCGGATATTGCGGTCCGCACAGAGGTCGAACCAGTGGTGCGTGCCGCGCGGAACGCGCAGCAAGTCGCCGGCCTCGACTTCGATCGCGATCACCGGACCCTTAGGCGGATGGATGTGGAACAGCCCGCGACCCCGAATGATGAAGCGGACCTCGTCCTCATCGTGCCAGTGCTCCACGTTGAATTTGGCGAGCATGGCGTCGAGCCCCGGCGTCGCGGGCGTCACATCGATTACGTCGGCGGTTACATAGCCGCCCTCGGCTTTGAGCCGCTCGATCTCCGGAGCATACGCCGCCAGGACTTCTTCCGCGGGTGCATCGACGGGCACGCGTTGCTCGCCGGACCAGCGCTCGTAGTCGATGCCGAGCGTCTTCAGATAGCGCGTGACCTCAGCCTGATCGGTGATCGTCCTGCGCTCGGCTGGAATTCTCACTGTTGCCATGTCGTACCTCGCTTTCGACCCATCGCTTCAAACAAGAATTCGAAGATTTCGAGCTGCCGCTTCGCCTCCGCAAGGTCCCGGCCCCAGGTGTAGAGGCCGTGGCGGCGGATCAGAAATCCATGTGTCTTCGGGTTGGCGCGCAACAGCTGCTCCACTTCGGGCGCCGCCAACAGCCAGTCTTGCGTGTTCTCGATGATCGGGAGCCACTCGCGATGCTGGTGTGTGGCGACTCCCGCGAGGCCTTTCAGCATCTCGTAGCCCTCGATCACGATCCCACCGTCGAGCGCGGCGTCGGACAGAATCGTGCTCCAGATCGAGTGGGTATGCAACACCGCGCCCGCCCCGATGCCACGCGCGCGCGCGACCGCGACGTGCAGGCTGGCTTCCGCGGACGGCTTGCCCGCACCTTCTACCACCCGGCCCGTTTCGTCAATTTGTACGATTTGGTGGGACTCCAGCAGGCCTTTGTCGACCCCGCTGCTCGTGATGGCGAGCCGGAGCGGCTCGCGGCTCACGACCGCGCTGAAGTTGCCGCTGGTCCCGAACGCCCACCCGCGAGCATAGGATTGCCGGCCGATTTCGGCCAGCTGCTCAGCAAGTGCCGCGAAGCTTTCCCCGGACGGCATGCCTCAACAATACATCGCCTCCACCAACCTCGACCAACCTCGCCAACCTCACCTTCAGGCGCGCACCAGCAGCGCCACCGGAAACCGGGCAAACAGGTTCGCCACGCGTTCCCGGCCCGCGTGCATCTCGTCGGTGAAGACGTTCCGCCAGCGCGCTTCCCCGCCAGGCAGCGGCAGCGCTGTATCACCCCATCCGGCGCGGAGCGACTGCGCAAGCCGCGGGACGACCGTGACCACACTCCCACCCCGCGCGAACGCGACGACGTGCTCCGCGTGAACGCCCTCGGCCTGGAGGGGCTGATAGCATCCTTCCGGACGCGGCATCGCGGCGAGCGCCCGCTGGATCAACCAGAGCTTGGGCACTCCCTCATCCGCGCGGGTGAGCACCTGCTCCGGCGTCGCCGCGCGAATCTCTTCGAGCAGGCGGCGGCGTAGCCCGTAATCGACAGGCCGGCGGTTGTCTGGATCCACGAGTGTGAGGGACCACAGCTCGGTGCCCTGGTAGATGTCCGGGATCCCGGGCGCCGTCAGCTTGAGCAACGTCTGCGCAAGCGACACGACGCGACCGGGCGCGACGATCTCGTCCACGAGCTGCTTGACCGATCCGGTGAACTCCGGATCGTCCAGCGTGCGCTCGATGAAGCGGCGGAGCGCGATCTCGAACTTCTCGCTGGGCGAGGTCCACGAGGTGTGCGTCTTCGCCTCGCGCGTCGCCTTTTGCATGTAGGCGAGCGCCCGCTCCGCGGTCAGCGGCCAGGCGCCGACCAGGATCTGGTAGTACAGGTATTCGGTATTGCGATCGGGCATGTCGCCGGTGCGATACCGCTCATTGTGCCCGGCCCAACGCTGTACCGCCTGCACCCAGTCGCCCGGACACTCCGAGAGCACCGCAAGGCGCGCGCGCACGTCTTCGCCGCGCTTCGTATCGTGCGTCGAGGTGGCCAGCATGGTGCGCGGATGGTGCGCCTGCATATCGGCCATTGATGCGTGAAATTCGCGCGGACTGACGCCGAAGCGCGACGGATCGCCGCCGACTTCGTTCAAGACGACGTAGCGGTTGTAGCAGTAGAACGCCGTGTCTTCCACGCCCTTCGCCATCACCGCGGTACTGAGCTGCTGGAACCGGCGCACGAACGTGCTCTCGAGATCGCCGCGCACGCCGAGTGTGAGGATCGCGCGCAGAAAGTCGAACAGCTCTGTGTCAATGTCGGGACGGCGGCGCTTGGCGTCGGCCGTCGCGGCGTCGATGGTGCGCTGGTCGGCTTCGCGCACCTCACCCGGCCCCGGTGGAGGGCGCACGTAGGTGCGATAGACCGGAAACGACGCCAGCAGCTCGCGCAGTCCCTCGGTGAGCAGGTGACGCGTGTAATCGCGGTGCCGGCGATGCCGTTCGCAAATTCGGAGCAGCAATTCCGCCAGGCGATTGACGTCGCTGCCGAGTCCCTCCCGCAGCACGAGGAGTCGCTTGTCGTGCGCGACATCCGCGTACGAATCGGTAATGCCGGTGAACGTCGCGTAGAACTGCGTCAGCGGCGCCTCGGCCGCCGGATCGATGAACAACCCGCCGGCGAGATTGAGAAAATCGTAGCCCGTCGTGCCTTCGACTGGTGGAGACCACGTCTTCGGCAATTTCTCATCCACCGCGAGAATCTTCTCGACCACCACGTAGCACGGACACGTTTGGTGCAACCGCTCGAGATAGGCCTCGGGGTCCTGCATGCCATCGACGTGATCGATGCGGAGGCCGTCGGCGGCCCCCGACCGCACGAGCTCCATCACCAGGCGGTGAGTCTCGGCGAATACTTCGGGCACCTCGGCCCGCAGGCCCACCAGCGTGTTGACATCGAAAAAGCGGCGGTAGCCGAGATCCCGCTCGGCCGCCTGCCACCAGGCGAGACGGTAATTCTGCTGATCGAGCAGCGAGTCGAGCGCGTTGGGATCGTGATTGAAGCGGTCCACGGCGCGATCGAGCGCGGCCACCGCCGCCGGCTCGGTCGCGATGAGCTGCTCGAGCAGCTCCTCGGCCGTCCGTTGATCGCGCTGGCGGCGCGTCACGCTGCGCGGATCGGTGTCGGTCGGCGAGGGGAGCAGCTCGAATGTATCAGCGATGAACGTCAGGCGATCGGACTTGTGGAAGGTTGCGGCGGTCTGCAGCAGCAGGGCGAGCGAGCGCGGCTCGACCGGGAACTGATGCTCCTTGTAATGCACGGTGAATGTCGACCCCTCGCGCCGCAGCACGATCTCTCCCCGCTCGAGGGCCCGGCCGTATTGATCCGCGAGGACCGGGAGTAACAGCGTATTCCGGAGCCGTACTTCGGGCGGCTCCCACTCGACGTCGAAGAAGCGCGCGTACGGACTCGCCAGGCCGTTTTGCAGCACGTCCCACCACCAGCGATTATCCCGAGTCGCGATCGACATGTGATTGGGAACGGTGTCGATGAGATGCCCCAGCCCGGCCGATTGCAGCGCGGCGATCATGCGCGCGTGTCCCTCGGGACCACCGAGCTCGCGACTCAGGCGCGAGTGATCGACGACGTCGTAGCCGTGGGTGCTGTCCGGGGCCGCCTGCAGGTACGGCGAGGTGTAAAGATGACTGACGCCGAGTGCGGCCAGATAATCCGCTACCTCGGCGACGCGATCAAAACCGAAATCCGCGGTGAGCTGCACGCGGTAGGTGGCGCGCCGCGGCACACTCAAGGGGAGGCGCTCCGACCGAGCTCGAGAAAGCACGCGCCGAGCTGCGCGGGCCAGCGTGGCGTGATCGACAATCCCTGAGTGGTCGCTTCAAAGCCGCGCTCGCTGCGCGCGACCGTCGTGATGTCCGAACGCCAGATTTCCGCGTTCGGCTCGAGCCGCAGCGCCACGTTGCGCGCGACCGACAATTCCGGCGCGAACACCGCGTCGGCCGGCGCGCTCGCGGCGTCCCACGTGTAGCGCACCTCCAAACACCCCGCGGCATCGAACGTGAGGCGCTTTTCGAGCTGACTGCCCTGGAGTTGCACCGTAAGCGATTCGGCCGCCGCATGCACGGTGGCGCGCAGTGCCTCGCCTGCCCAGGACCGCAGCGGCTTGTAATTGCCCTTCGCGTATTGCGCCGGCGTGACGTCTGATCCGAGGAGCCGATCGACCAGAATCGCTCGTGGATCGGCGTCGATGGGGGGCAGCTCGCTGAGATGCGCCGCCTTCTCGATGTCGTGGATGCTTTGTGTGCCGCCGGACTTCTCTTGACCGCTCTCGCCATGCGCGTGCCTGGGCAGCTCGTGATACGACTCGCGACGTCGCGTCAGCACGTTGGCGAGGTTGGTGAGATCCCCGAAGCGCGTCAGCATCTCGATCGCGCCGCCGCGGTGGGGGCTGATCAATGCCGAGAACTGCGACGAATGCACCCAGATCTCGGGATATCCATCGTAATCGAGATCGAGCTCCTCGTACCCCAGCGGCTCGCCCTGGCGCAGCGCCCGCTCGGCGATCGCCAATTGATGCCAGATCGCGTCGCGCAGATGCGGGAGGTAAAGGCCGCCGAACACGCCGTGCCAATAGGCGTCATTGCATTGCGCCCGCCCGATGGCGCGGCGGGCCTCGGGGGGATCGCCACGGCTCCGGGAAAGCGTCGACAGCGCGAGCATCGTCTTATGCATCCGATTCGCCTCGGAATACTTGACGAGGAAGTGGTGCCAATGTCCTCCCCGCACGAACGATGCCGAGGCCGCGAGTTGCTTGGGCCCAAGCTCATCTTCGAGCTTGGTGAGCTCACGTTGGGCGGTAGGCGGCAGCGCCCACTTTTCCATTTCCCGGTATGACGCGGTGCCGAGGTAGGCCAGTCCCCCGGACGGAACCTGGCGGAACGCCTCCTGACCGGTCGTGAGTTTGATTTCGCCCCCGGCGGCTAGTCCCTCCATCGTTTGCAGGAACGTGTCCAGCCAGCCGGAGCCGTAGACCCAATCCTTGGTTCCCGGCCATCCACCGAACTTCTCCCCGTCATCGGCCAGCACCGCCAGCCCATGCCCGTGGTTCCGCAGCTGCCGCAGGTACGTCGCGGTTTCTTCGGGCGGACGGAAGGGAATCAGATAGCGCAGCCGTTCGTCGATCGCGAGCAGGCCGACGCGAGCGCCATTCGATTCCGTCACATGCGGCCGATGCAGCTCTCCACTGCGAAATCCGCTCACCAAAAAATGGCGGTCGTCGACGAGCGCGTACTCCACGCCGGCTTCCGCGAGATCCTCGGCCAGGCCGGGGTGCCAGACGCGCTCCGTCAACCAGAGGCCCGTCGCGTCGAACCCGAAGCGGCGGCGCAAGTGCTCGCGCATCCGGCCGATCTGCTCGAGCCGGTCGGGCTTCGACAATGACGCGAGGATCGGTTCGTCGAATCCCGCGAGCAACAGCTCGAGCTTGGCGTCCGCTGCCAACCGGCCGATCATGTCGAGCCAGGCGGTGTCGTGCTGCTCCAACCACTCGAGCAGCGGTCCCGATACGTGCAGAGTCAGCGGAAGGAAGCCGGCGGCGGTCGCGCGTTCGATGATGGGCCGGTAGACGTCGCGTACGTGATCCGCCATGACGTGATCGAAGTTTCCCACCGGCTGGTGCAGGTGTAGTCCGAATACAAAGCGGAGCGGTGCCTGCGGCGCTGTGTGCTTCACGACGGAGCCGGCTGGAGGATCTGGCGGAAAACATCGGCGGCGGTCCCCGCCCGCGGATCATTGCTTTTCGCGTTGCCCAACTTCTCGATGAACCCCGTTTCGAGGCGCCCACTTTCGGAACCGGCGAGTCCGATCGCGTGCGCGGCGTACCGCAGAACCTGGCGTCCCTCGAGGCCGGCGAAATCGTCGAAGAACCAGCCGCACGACGTCATCGCGCGCAGCACGCCCCGTTCCATCTCGATCAAACGCTCGGCATTCTCATCTCCCGGCACCGGTCCGGTGGCGCCTACGGTGTCGCGGAATGTCCATGGACCGCCTGGAAGCTGCGACCCCTCGCGCTCGTAGATCGCGTGCAGCTCGGCCGCGAGCCAATCGACCGCCGCGCGCAGAGGGCCGCGCCACTCCTGCTGCGTGTTGCCTTTCAGCCGGCAACCGCAATTCGATCGCCAGCGCTCGATCCCATGCGCGCAGCTCCAGGATGTGCGCTCGACCAGCGTGACGGTGTTTTGGGCCGGATGGGCCGCGAGAGCTGCGGCAAAGTTGGTGACCTGGACTTTGTCCGATTGCTCCAGCCGGTGCAGCACGGCCCTGAGCGTCCGGTCCGCGCCCTTGTGGTGATGGCCGAACGTTTCGCCATCCACGGCGATGCTGGCGATCGCGCCTGGCGGCGTATGACTCAGCGCGTCGGTCCAGCGATTCGGATCCTTCGGCAGTCCGCCAAACGCGACGTCGTGCGACAGCTTGCCGTCATACGCGAATACCGCGATGGAGCGGCCGGCGTCCAGCTCGATCTTTGCCGGCAGTCCGCGCTCGGGGAGGGGCGCTTTCGAGACCTGGTGTGGCGCGAGCAGCGTGAACTTGATGCCCTCGGCGGCGATGACATCGAGTGTTTCGCGGTCCACCGCCGTTTCCGGCAGCCAAAATCCCGCCGGCTCACGGCCGAAGCGCTTTTTGAAATCCTGAATGCCCCAGCGGACTTCGGTGATTTTATCGCGCCGGCTGGCGAGCGGCAGGATGATGTGATGGTACGGCGTCGCCAGTGCGTTGCCGTGTTGCAAGCGTGTAACGCTGGCTCGATCGGCACGAATCACGGCGTCGTAGACGTCGCGCGCTTCGCGCTCCATCCAGTCGAGCAGTGTCGGTCCGAAATCGAAACTGAGATGCTCGTAGACCGGGGCGAGCGGGCGATAGCACTCTCTGGTGATGCGGACGTTCCAATCGTGGTCCGGCGCGGCCGACGGCTCGGCGTCGACCTGTCCCGTCCATGGATTCTCGCGCGGCGGCTGATAGAAGTGCCCGTGGATGATGACGAGACTGTTCACGCGAGTACCTTGGTCACGCTGTCGAGCACGTTCGGAAATACGCTGTCTTGCACCGCCAGTGCTTCCACGCGATGCATCGTCGCGTCGTCGATTTCCTCGTTCGCCAGCGCGCGCACGAGGTCTTCCGCCTGCGCGCAATGTTCATCGAACCGTTGCGTGGCATAATCGGCGGCTTCGCCGCTGGAGATGATGAATTGCCAGTCTGACGCCTGCGCGAGGAGCATCGCGCGCGTCGCCTGCGCCAACACCGCGCGGTGCCTGGATCCCGCGGCGAGCGCCTGGGGGGCGATGCTCCAATACGCCTCCTCCAGCGGCCACAGTCGCTGCCACGTCCACGCGGTTTGGTCGTTCAACCACATCGAGAAGTCGCCATTCTTGCCCCAGGAGCCTTCGGTGAGCTGGATCGTCGGCCGTTCCTCGCTGCCGCTGGCGATGTGCTGGCGCGCTGTCACCGGTCGAATGCCATCGTGCGCCAATCTTCTGTAGAGCTGTCCGAGAAAATCGACGCCTTCGAACCACCAGTGACCAAACAGCTCGGCGTCAAACGGAGCCGTCACCACCGATGGCGGCCTGCTCCCGCGTTTGTCATCGCGATCAAACTGCTTCGCCGTCTCCCGCAGCACACTGGCAAAGTGCGCCGCGTGGTTGCTTACGGCGTTGCTCGCCGCGCCGGGATCGTATGATTTCTTGGCGCCAAGATCGACGCCGCTGCCTGTCACCCGCCAGAGCCGCAGGCCATCCGGCCAGCGAATCTTGTGGAATTCGAGATACCACTCGTCACCCGGATAGCCCTCCGCGCGCGACCAGACCTGCGCCGACGCTTTCGGATCGCGCACCAAGGCAAACAGGTCGTTCGCGCGCCGTTGCGACGATGCCACGCGATAGGCCACATACGGCGTTCGCTCGCCCGCCGCGGACGCGGTGTCGATATCCGGATACCCCAGCGCGGCGCCTGCGCGCACGAGGTGAGAATCGACGAAGAAATACCGGTACCCGGCCGCGACGAGGTGCTCCTCGATGCCCGGACGATACGACCGCCGCCACCGCTCCGGAACACCGGGCGGACCCCACGGCCCGCCCGCTCGATACGCGCATTCCGGCAACCAGCATCCAGTCGGCAGACGCCCAAACAGACGTTTGTGCTCGGCGACGCCGACCGCCAATTGCAGCCGTATGCTTTCGTCGCGGGCGAGCAGCGGCAGGAAGCCGTGCGTCGCCGCCGACGAGATCAACTCGATGCGCCCCCGCTCCTCGAATTTGCGGAACGCGCCAATGAGATCGCAGTGAAGGGACCGAAACAGGCCGAGCAGCCGCGTGAGACGCTCGTGCCAGTACGCGGCGAGCGGCACGAGCAGCGCGTCGCCCGATGCCTCGAGGTGCGGCGCAGCGCCCGCGGCCCCCTCGATACGCCGGGCCATGTAGGCTTCGAACTCGCTGACAAACGAGGGGTGCGCGAGCTGATTGGCAAGCACCGGCGTAATGCCCAGTGTCACCGGTGCGGGGACGTGGTCGGCGTCGAGCCGCTGCAGCGCTTCGATCAACGGCAGATAACTGTCGAAGGCGCCTTCGGAGAGCCACACGCTGCCGTGCGGCCAGCGGCCGTGATGCAGCACGTACGGCAGGTGGCCGTGCAGCGTCAGCACGAAGTCCATTGGAGGACGCCTAACGGCGGGCGTTTACGCCACGCTTTCCAGCGGTTGCTCGTTTACGCTGCTTGCGCGAGCCGTCGGTAGAGGGGGGGGGTGCCTGCTCGGGGATCGCGCGTGCGGCCTGGGCGCGGCGATAGACGGCGGCGTACGCGTCGGCCGGCTGGGCCCACGAAAAGTCTTTCCGCATGGCGCCGCGCGCGAGCTCCATGAACCGGTCGTGATCCTGGTAGAGCGTCACTGCCCGTTGGATTGCGATGTCGAACGCCTGCGGACTGTAGGCGTCGTACAGAATGCCGGTCACCCCGTCCTCGATGGTATCGGCAAGCCCGCCGACCCGGCGCGCGACGGGCAGCGCGCCGTACAGCTGCGCGCGCATCTGCGTGAGCCCGCACGGCTCGTAGAGCGACGGCATCATCAGAAAATCGGCGCCGGCGAGCAGCTGGTGCTCGAGCGAATCGGTGAATGCGGTGTTGATCGCGATGCGGTCGGGGTAGCGAGCCGCTAACTCCCGCAGCGCGTTCTCGAACTGCGCCTCCCCCGCGCCGAGGAAGATGAATTGCGCGTCGAGTCGGCGGAGGGACTGGCACGCGACGATCTGATCGAGACCTTTTTGCGCCACGAGCCGCGCGCTCATGCCGAACAGCGGGATGTCGGGCCGCTGCGGCAGCCCCCACGAATCCTGCAGCGCGCTCTTGCACCGGACCTTGCCTGCCATCTCCTCGGGCCAGAACGGCGCCGGAATATCCGCGTCGTTCCGCGGATTCCACTCATCCACGTCGATCCCGTTGCGGATACCGACCAGCCGGTCGCCGAGCTGCCGGAAGGTGTGCTGCAGGCCGAAGCCGCCCACGTCGGTCAGCAACTCGAACGCGTGGGTCGGACTCACGGTCGTCACCATATCGGCGAACACGAGCCCGCCCTTCAGGAAATCCACACGGCCGTACCATTCCATGTAGTGCGGCGACCAGAGATCATCGGGAAGGGCGATATCGCGCAGCACGTGAGGTGGGAAGACGCCCTGGAACCCGCCGTTGTGAACCGTTAACACGCAGGGCAGGCGCTGGAGGTCGGTCTCGTCTCGGTACACGCGGCGCAAGAAGACCGGCACGAGCGATGCGTGCCAATCGTGCGCATGCAGAATCAGATTCCCTTCACCAATCCGTCGCGCGATCTCGATCGACGCCGATGCGAACAGCGCGAAGCGCTGGGGATTGTCGGGGTAATCGCCGCCGGCATCGCCGTAGATCCCGGGCCGATCGAACGACGGCTCGTGCTCGAGAAACAGTGTCTTGGGGTAGGCGTCATCGGCCTTGCGCCAGCAGCGCACTTGCTCGCGGCGACCACCACTTTCGACGGTAAAGGGATCGCAGAGCGGCTCGAGCCGGCCGACATGCTCGCGGGCTTCGCGGTATAACGGCAGGACGACGTGACTTTCGGTGCCGGTACTGGCTTGATAATTGGCGAGACCTGAGACCGCTTGACCCAGACCACCGGTGCGGGCATAGGGCCACAATTCAGCGGTAAGGTGGAGAACCCGGGTTTTCACCGACCCCCCTGTGCTACGGTGGCGGATCTCCGGGAAGCGCTTCCCCGGCTGCCGCGGGAACGTAGTACCGCGTGACGTAGCTCTGGAGCATTTGCCGGGTGGTAAACCGCTCGATGCTGACGGCCAGCGCGGACTTCATCATATGTACCCAGGCGGCCGCCGGCTTTCCAGGGATGCGATCGTAAAAAGTCGGAACCACTTCTTGCTCGAGCAACCGGAACAAGTGCTGCATGTCGGATTGCTCCGCGTCGGCTTCGGGGGCGGCTAGGGGAATCGCCCAGCCGTTTTCCCCCGTGAACCCCTCGGCCCACCAACCGTCGAGAGTGCTCAACTGTGGGACGCCGTTCAGCGCCGCCTTCATTCCGCTGGTGCCGCACGCTTCCAGCGGCACGCGCGGCAAGTTGATCCACAGGTCGACGCCGGCGACCATCCGCTGCGCCAAGTGCATTTCGTAATCCTCGAGAAACGCGATACGTCCCTCGAACGTGGGATCCTGGGCGGTCGTGAAAATCCGCTGCAGCACGCGTTTGCCCGGCTCGTCCGCGGGATGCGCCTTGCCGGCGAATACGATTTGGACCGGACGACGAGGATCGGTGAGCAGGCGCCGCAGTCGCTCGGGATCGCGGAACAACAGATCGGCCCGTTTGTACGTCGCAAATCGGCGGGCGAATCCGAGAGTCAACACGTTGGGGGAGAGGAGCGCTCCAGCTCCAGCCAGTTTCGCCGGATCCTTCCAGTAGTCCCGCCAACGATGACGCGCCTCCTCGCGGATGTAATGCAGCAACAGGTACCGGAGGCCCTCGTGAACGGACCAGAGGCGGTCGTTCTCGAGCGCACGAACGGCGGTGGCGATGGTCACGGGATCGGCGCGCGATTCCCAGTCAGGACCGAGAGCTTCCGCGATCAGATCGCGGATGGGCCGCGCCATCCAGGTCCCGAGGTGCACGCCATTGGTGACGTGACCGATCGGGATCTCAGCCGCGGGCCGGTTATTCCACACCCAACGCCAGATGCGGCGCGATTCTTCCTCGTGCCGAGCCGACACACCGTTCACTCGCCCCGCGAGCCGCAACGAGAGGACCGTCATCTCGAACCGCGGATCGTTAGGCCCGGTGTTACCAAGTGCCAGGAATTGTTCGCGGGTGATACCCATCGTATTCCAGAACGGTCCTGTCACTTGTTCGAGCTGATCGGTCGTGAAAACGTCGTGACCCGCGGGTACGGGCGTGTGAGTGGTAAACACACTGCTTCCGCGGATCTGATGCTGCGCATCCGAAAGGGTGAGACGCGTCGCCAGCAGCTCCCGCAGCCGCTCGACATACATGAACGCCGCATGCCCCTCGTTCGCGTGCCAGATCTCCGGATTGATGCCGAGCGCGCGCAGCATGCGGACGCCACCGATACCAAGGACCCATTCCTGTCGCAGCCGCCACTCGGGCGCGCTGGTGTAGAGCCGCGCGGTCAGATTGCGATCGGCGGGATCATTACGGTCGAGATCGGTATCGAGAAGGTAGACCGGCACGCGCCCGACCATGACACGCCACGCCCCGAGCTGAACCTCGCGCCCCGAAATCGTGAGTGACACCAGGCGGGGATCGCCGTCCGGCCCGATCACCCGCGCCACGGGATTGACGGCTGGATCAATGGGATCGTCCGAATCGCGTTGCCAGCCGTCGAGGCCGATCAGCTGATCGAAGTAGCCGCCGTGATAGTACAACCCGATGCCGACCAGCGGGACGCCGAGATCCGATGCCTCTTTGCAATGATCGCCGGCGAGGACGCCCAGACCGCCCGAGTAAATCGGCAGCGAGCGGTGGAGCGCGAACTCGGCGGAGAAGTAGGCGATGGGGCGATTGACCAGCTCGGGATAGCGGCTCGCGAACCAGGTCCCCCCGTCCTGGAGCTCCCCAAAGCGGCGCATCACCGCGTCGTAGCGTTCCAGGAATTCGGCGTCTTTGGCGCGTTGCTCGAGCCGCTGGGGCTCGACCTGTCGCAGGAACTCTACGGCGTTATGTCGCGTGGCTTCCCATAACCGGTGATCGATCCGGTGAAACAGCTCCCGCGCATCGAGTTGCCAACTCCACCAAAGGTTCTGGGTGAGGTCGAGCAACCGCTCGATGCGCTCGGGCAGCGGGGGGGAAGGAGGCGCAGGTGGCGCAATGGTCGGAAGCGCGGCAGGGGTGGACGGCACGCCTGGGGCACCGGCGGTGGCAGCGGATTGTGGCATCGGGTCTGACATATCTAATGAAGACGGGCCTCGTATGCACGGGGTCCATGCTGTGTAAGGCTCCGGTCAGGCTCGCAACCTTTTATCGCCGAAGCGCGTCCAAGCTGGTATCCTGGCCGAGTGACCGTCATGCCGACCACGCCTGCCCGTGTCCGTACCATCAGCCTTGTGACGCTGGTTGCATCCTGGATTCCCGTTTCCTTATTATCGCAGAACATCCATCCCACCCCTCCACCCGAAGTCCGCGCCGTTCCACTCCAAGGAGAAATCCATCTCGATGGGCGACTGGACGAGCCCATTTGGCAGACGGCGCCGGCGGCCACCGGTCTGCGGCAGGCGCAGCCCAATATTGGCGATCCCGCAACGCAGCGCACGGAAGTGCGATTCGTGTACGATGGCGCAGCAATCTATGTTGGCGCGCGGATGTACGATGATTCGGGCGCGGCCGGGGTGCGCACCCGTCTCGTGCGCCGCGATGCCGACGTCATCTACGACTACATCGAGGTCATCTTCGATACCTACCACGATCACATCGGACGGCTGTTCTTCGCCGTGAATCCGTCCGGTGTGAAACAGGATGCCAATGGCTTGGGCGGCGGCGGCGATCCATC
>DASZNX010000091.1:0-3199 GCA_035551075.1 Gemmatimonadales bacterium
TCTGCACAGCATCCTGGGGGCCTAAACGGGCCGGCTCGTGCTCCACATTGTGCCGCGCGCGGCCACCACGACGGTGGCGGGCCGCCACGGTGACGCCATCAAGATCAGAATCGCCGCTCCGCCGGTAGACGGCGCGGCCAATGACGAGCTGGTCCGGTTTCTCGCACGCCGGTTGGGCGTTCCACGCAACGCGATCAGGATCACAGCAGGGGAGTCCGGGAGACGCAAGACTATATCCATCAGCGGCATGGATACCGCCGCGGCGCTCCGTCTCCTGGAGGACGAATGAAACTGCTCAAGTCACTCGTGAGCTTCGTGGTGGGCACGATCGTGGGGACGCTGGCCGGCAAGGTCATGGGCCCCTTTGGAGGCCTGCTCGGGTTCATCGCCGGCGGGGTTGCGGCGTGGTGGGTGGTGCAGCGCGTTGGGGTGTTTGAGTAGACCGTGCCCTACAGGACCGGCGCTTCAGCGCACGGAATCGGATCCGGCCTTGAAGACCTTAAACAAATAGAACAGCGACGGGAACAACACGATCGCGCCCGCGAGGAGCGCGACGAGCGCCAGCTCGAGCGTCGCGCGCGGCGCGGCGGTGTTGGCGATCGTGAGATCGGGTGGCACGAGGTACGGATACTGCGAGAGCCCCCATCCCCACAGAATCAACGCGACCTGCGCGGCTGCCGCGATGCGCGCGATCCGATACCGGCGACGCCAGAGCGCCCAGAACGCCGTCAGCGCGGCGATCGCCGGCACGACATGGAGCGCCGCGGCGCGCGATGTCGCGAGCAGCCCGCGCTGCACCAGCGGCGCCTGCGGTGAGAGCAACAGCCCGATTGCCGCGATCGCAAAAACGGCAACGCCGGCGAAAATGGCGCGCCGCCGAAAGTCCTCCTGCAGCTCTCTGTTACGCGCCTCGAGCGTGAGGTATACGGCGGCCAGGAAGGCGAAGCAGGCGAGAGCGAAGAAGCCGACCGCAAGAGCAAATGGCGTGAACCACGGCCTGATGTACCCGTGGACGAACTCTTCTCCGGTCACATCACGGACCGATCCCGAGGCAATCGCGCCGACCGACACGCCGAGCAGCAGTGGTGTGAGCAGGCTGGCGAGCGCAAACGTCCGCTCGCCCTTCCCTCCGTAGCTTTGAAAGACAAACCCCGACCCGCGCAGCACGATGCCGAGGAGCATCAACGTGAGCGGCACGTGCAGCGTGACCGCGACGCGCGCGAACGCCGGCGAGAAACAGGTAAACAGCAAGACGATCGCGAGGATCAGCCAGACGTGGTTCGCTTCCCACACCGGCGCGATCGCGTGGGCGATCAGACGGCGTTGCTCGTGCTTGCGTGGGCCCGACGCGAGCAGATGCCAGACCCCGCCGCCGAAATCGGCGCCGCCGAGCAACGCATACGCCGTGAGCGCGACGAGAATGATCGCAGCGAGACTTCCGGCGAGAGTCATTGGACGATTTGCGTATAGAGCACCCGGGTCACGATCAGGGCGAGCGCGCAGTAGACCAGCGTGATGACAGTGAACGGCACGACGAGACCGGGCATCGGGGTAACCGCATCGGCCGTCTTGAGAATGCCGTAAATCACCCACGGTTGCCGGCCCAGCTCGGTCACCATCCAGCCGGCTTCGATCGCGATGAAACCGCACGGCGCGGCCACGGCCAGAGCCCAGAGCAACCGCCGCTGTGTATGCAGGTCCCGTTTGCGCAGGACCTGCCATCCGGCCCACAGGCTCACCAGCGCGAGGTACGTGCCGAACGCGACCATGACGTCGAACGAGAGATGGACCAGCGGAACATTGGGCCATTCGTCGCGTGGCACACGGTCGAGCCCCCGCACGATCGCATTTGGATCATGGAAGGCGAGCAGCGACAGGCCGCGTGGGATCCTGATTCCCGGTCCGAAGGTGAGCGGCGCGCCGGCACGCGTTTCATACAAGGCTTCCATCGCCGCGAGCTTCACCGGTTGACGCCGCGCCACGAAACGCGCCGCAATGTCGCCGGCGAAGGGCTGCAGCACCGCGGCGGGCGCACCCACGATCAAACCGATCGTCAAGGCAGCTCGGTGCAAGGGATTGGTCCGACCGCGCACCAGCAAAAATGCGTGAATCCCCGCGACGCCGATTCCGGTCGCGGCAAATGCCGCGAGAATCATGTGGAGTGCCTGAGGAAACGCGGCCGGTGTGCCCATTGCCGCTATCGGGTCGACGCTCGTGAACATGCCATTGGCCAGCGTGAATCCGATGGGTGTGTTCATCCACGCATTCGCGATGACGACGAAGATCCCGGACGCGCTGCCGCTCACCGCGACCAGCGCGCCCGCGGCGAGATGTGCGCGGGGCGGCACGCGCTCCCATCCGTACAGGTAGATGCCCAGGAAGATGGCTTCGGTGAAGAACGCGAATCCTTCGAGTGAGAACGGCATGCCGATGATCGGCCCTGCGAGCTGCATGAATCGCGGCCACAGCAGGCCGAGCTCGAACGACAGCACCGTACCGGACACGGCACCCACGGCGAACAAGACCGCAGTCCCGCGCGCCCACCGCTTGGCGAGATCGAGATAGACCGGCTCGCCTGTGCGCTGCCAGCGCCGTTCCGCGATGACCATGAGCACGGGCATCGCGATGCCGATCACCGCAAAGATGATATGGAACGCGAGCGACACCGCCATCTGCGAGCGCGCCGCGATTAGATCATTCACGTGATCCCCAAAGTTCAGCGCGCTCGAATGTCCAATGATCACTGATCATTGGACGGTGATCAGTGATTACTGATCATTCGCTCCCGATCCCTGATGCGTGTTTCCATGTCCGGGAATTGGGAGCGCAGCTGCTCCAACGTCGCGCGAGCGGAATCTGGTTTTCCGCCAGCGACGTACGCGTCGGCCTTCAGGAACGCGACGCGCGATGCGAGAAACCGGTTTCCGGGAGCCGGCGGAATGCGTGCCAACGCCGCGAGGGCGCCGCGGGAATCGTTCTTGTCGCGGAGCAGGGACTCCGCGGCAAGGAGCTGAACCGTCGTGTCGTGCGGAAATTGCTTGGCGAGCTCGGCAAACAGCGTCGCCGCGCGCGCGCTGTCCTTCGCGGTGCGGGCGCGCTGCGCCTGCTGATAGAGTCCCGCGAGAAACAGACGGCTCACGTCGGCGGTGTCGCCCGAGCGCGTGCCGATACCGCCCGCATAGCTATAGACGAGATCGCC
>DASZNX010000092.1:0-3566 GCA_035551075.1 Gemmatimonadales bacterium
CCTACGTCTTGAGCGGCAGCGTCCAGCACGGCGACAGCCTTGGGAATCGCGGGACGATGGGGGCGGGCGACGTGCAATGGATGACCGCAGGCAGCGGCATCCTGCACCAGGAAATGCCCAAAGGAGACGAGCGAGGCCGCATGCACGGCTTTCAGCTGTGGGCGAACCTGCCGCGCTCGCTCAAAATGACCGACCCGCGCTATCAGGACATTCACTCGAAGGACATTCCCGAAGTCGTGGACGACGACGGGACGCGCGTCCGTGTGGTCGCGGGTGATTTCTGGGGCAAGAAAGGACCCGTGGAAGGCGTGGCGGCCGATCCACGTTATCTCGACGTGTGGATTCCGCCGCGCGTGCGCAAGACGATCCCCGTCGAAGCGTCGCGGCATGCCTTCGCTTACATCTTCGAGGGCGGTGGCACCTTCCGCGACGCCTCGGCGCCACAGGGCGTGCAAACGGACCGCGTGTCGGCCGGTGGCCGCGACGCGGGGACGGAGAGCGCGCGGGAAACGGGAAACCGTAGTCTCGTTCTCTTCGATTCGGGCGACGAAATCACGGTGCAGGCGGGGGAGCAGGGCATGCGCTTCCTGCTCGTCTCAGGCCAGCCGCTTCAAGAGCCGGTGGCCTGGCAGGGGCCGATCGTGATGAATACGCCGGACGAGCTGCAGCAGGCCTACGACGAGCTGCGCCGCGGAACCTTCATCAAGAAGTGATCGAGGGATGCGACCGGACGAGCGCGGTCGCGGCATCGACGCGCGCGATATAATCGCGCACCGATTCATCCAACCCCCTCGGCGGCAGCACAAAATGGCGGTCGTCAGGTTGTGAGCTCTGCAAATCATCCACCATCAGATCGCCGCCACGCGCCTCCACCGCCGCCTCGAATAGCTCCACCGCTGCAAGCAGGTCACCGAGATCTTCGGGGCGCTCATCACCGCTCAACACGATGCCGCGTCGTCGGAGCCGCTCCGCGACTTCCGCCGCTACGGCGTGGATATTTGGGTCCATGCTTGCACCCTAATCCTCCTAGCTTTCAGGAGAAAGACGTTCCAGCGATCTACGCCTTCTGGTCCAACGGACTGAGGACGCGCGGGGTAGCAGCACGCATGTCGATCGAACTCACACCCAGTCGCAGGGACCGCTCGATCAAGCGCCTCGTGTCGAACGTGCAGGAGGACGCTTCGCTGCTCGTGCGACAGGAGATCGCGCTCGCCAAGGCCGAGCTGAAAGAGAAGGCCCAGCAAGTTGCCAAGCAGGCGGGGTTCTTCGGCGCTGCGGGCGTACTCGGCTACACGGGTCTGCTGATCCTGTTGGCCGCATTGATCCTCGGCATTATCGCGATCGGTGTCGCCGCCTGGCTCGCGACGCTGGCCGTCGGTGTCGTGGTCATGCTGGGCACGTTCCTGCTCGTCCAGCGCGCTCGCAACATCGGAAAGTCCTCCCCCCAATGACCGTCGTCGTCCGCAGCAATTACGGCTGGAGTGGCGACGGCAAGACCGCCGCCGAGATCGCCGCGGACATCGAGCAAACCCGCCATCGCCTGGCGTCGGATGTTCGCGCGCTCACGGCGACCCTCGTGACGCCGCGCCTGCTCGTACCGGTTGTGTCTCTGATGCTCGGCGTCGTGTCGTTCTTCGTCCGCAAGAAGATTCGCCACCGCTAGCGGGCTGGCGGGCTGGCGGGTTCTGTTTTTGGGCGGTTATCGTTCACGCCGTCCCATGTGGACCTTCCTCCGCCGTCGCACCCTCACACAGTGGATTGTCGTATCGATGGTGGTCGGCGTGCTGCTCGGGATTTTCGTTCCCACTTTCGCCGTCTCGATTCGTCCGATCTCTACCGTCTTCCTGCGCATGATCCGATCGATCATCGTGCCCCTCATTTTCGGCACGCTCGTCGTCGGCATCGCCGGCCATGGGGACGACATGAAGCGCGTAGGCCGGCTCGCGCTCAAGTCCATCATCTATTTTGAGATCGTCACGACGCTCGCGTTGTTCATCGGATTATTCGCGGTCAACGTTCTGAAACCTGGTGTTGGTGTATCGCTCGCCGCCGAGACGGGAGCCACGCCCGTCGCGAGTAGTCAGATCACGTTGGGCAGCGTGCTCGAGCATATCGTGCCTCAGAGTTTCTTCGAGGCCGCGGCGTCCAATGAGATGTTGCAGATTGTGTTTTGGTCCGTGTTGTTCGCGATCGGGTTGTCGCAAGTGCGCGGTAGACCGAAAGAAGTGATGGTCGGTTTTTGCGAGGCGCTCGCCGAGGTGATGTTCAAGTTCACGGCTGTCGTTATGAAGTTCGCACCGTTCGGTGTGGCCGCTGCGCTGGCATTCACCGTGGGGCAGGCGGTCGTGAAGTACGGCGGCCCCGAGGGTGCCTGGCATATTCTGCGGAGCCTTGGTCTCGTCGTCCTTACCCTCTACATCGCCCTCGTCATCTTCGGACTTGTCGTTCTGTATCCGGTCGCGCGGCTCGCCCGAGTCCCGGTGGGTACGTTCATCGCGGCCGTCAAGGAGCCGGCGCTGATCGCGTTCTCGACCGCGTCGTCCGAGGCGGCGTTGCCCAAAGCGATGGAGCAGATGGAGGCGATCGGAGTGCCGCGCCGCATCGTCGCCTTCGTGATGCCGACCGGATACTCATTCAACCTCGACGGGAGCACGCTGTATCTGTCGGTCGCGTCGATCTTCGCGGCCCAGGCCGGCGGCGTCTCGCTCACCCTGGGACAGCAACTCCTGATGATGTTGACACTCATGCTCACGAGCAAAGGCGTGGCTGGTGTGCCGCGAGCGGCACTCGTGATACTCACCGGCACGCTGGCGTCATTCAATCTTCCCGCCGAAGCCGCCGTCGTGCTGCTCGGCGTCGACGTGCTGATGGACATGGCGCGCACGACGGTGAACCTCATCGGCAACTGTCTCGCGACCGTCGTCATGGCGCGCTGGGAAGGTGAGTACGACGAGACGCGCGCCGTCGTAACCAAAACGGCTCAAGCCGCGTAACTTTTCCGCGTGAACACGCTCGCGGACATCCCCGCCGAGCTCGCGGCGGCCCTCGACCACCGTTACGCGCTGCGGCGCGTGCTGGGACGCGGCGGCATGGCGACCGTGTACCTCGCGGACGATAAGAAGCATTACCGCGCAGTCGCCCTAAAAGTGTTGCTGCCCGGACTGGCCGCCTTTCTCGGCGCCGAGCGCTTTCTGAAAGAGATTCAAATCGCGGCGCGGCTGACCCATCCGCACATTCTACCGCTGCACGACTCGGGTGAAGCGGGCGGCTTCCTGTATTACGTGATGCCGTACATCGAGGGCGGCTCGCTGCGCCAGCTGCTGGAAGGCCCGCCCCGGCGCGCGCTCTCCGAGGCGCAAGCGCTGGCCATTGCAGAGCCCGTGGCGGACGCCCTGACTTACGCCCATCGCGTGGGTGTGCTCCATCGTGACATCAAGCCCGAGAACGTTCTGTTCTTGCAGGGCCACCCGATCGTCGCCGACTTCGGCATCGCCAAGGCAGTCAGCACCGCCGGCGGCGCGAACCTCACGCGCACCGGCTTTCCCGTCGGGACACCGGGCTACATG
>DASZNX010000093.1:0-3932 GCA_035551075.1 Gemmatimonadales bacterium
CGGATACGCCGACGCGCACTTGATTGGAACTGGTTCCATCGTTGCCCTGTCGTTCCCCGGTTACGGCGGCGCGCTGGGCAATGCGCTTGGCAGCGTGGCCTCCATCTTCCGGGCCGTTGCGCTCCCGCCTACGGTATTTGCAACCCTGCCACTCAGCGAAAAGGTCGCCTTCGAGCCGGCACTCGACATTCACCGCTTTCAGACGGACGGCCAAACGGACTTCTCGGGAAACCTGTCGATCCGTTTCGACTACGCGCTCCACGGATCCTGGTACGGCGGACTGGGCGGGAATCTTCACTACATCAAGTCGACGGGTGTCAACGCCGCGACACGCACCGGTGTGAACGTCGGAGCGGGCTATCGCTTCCCGATCGTCGTGGGGCTGTCGGGCCGCATGGAAGCGAACTACACGTGGTTTGCGAAAAACAGCGATCTGGGCCTGCCCCCCACAAACGTGTTCGGTCTCTTTTTCGGCGTCGGAATGCCACTGCACTAGGTAACCGGAGAGGGCGCGGGGGGACCGTTGCGTTTTGTGCGGTGCGCGGCGACACTAGCTGCCATGCCGGATTCTTCGCTCCCTCAAATTCCGCCCGAGGAGTTGGCCGAGCGACTCGATCGTGGCGAGTCGCTGCAGGTGCTCGATGTGCGCGCGCCGGACAAAGTCGCGCGCGGTCATGTCGAGTTTGGGTCTGAGCTCGAGTTTCACGCGCTTCCCAATTCGCAGATCTTCAAATTGCCGGACGTGAGCGACCTACAGCTCGATGCCGCGCGACCGGTGGCTGTCATCTGCGGCCACGGGAACTCGAGCAAAAAAACCACGGCCTTTCTTCGCGAACGCGGCTACGATGCGTACTCCGTCATCGGCGGCATGGCGGCGTGGGAGACGGTGTACGTTGCGCGCCGTTTGTCACCCACACCGTCGCTGTCGCACGTGGTCCAGCTCGATCGCGTCGGCAAGGGCGCCCTGAGTTACGTGCTCGTCAGCGACGGCGACGCGGTGGTTGTCGATCCGGGACGGCATCTCGACCGCTACAACCGATTGATCAAGGAGCTCGGCGCGGCGCCTGCGGCCGTGGTCGATACTCACATCCATGCCGATTATGTGAGTGGCGCCCGCGCGGCGGCCGCGCAGTGGCATGTGCCGTACTTCCTCCATCCGGACGACGCGATCTCACCCTATGACCAACGGCCGGGGAAATTCAGCCACCAGGCGCTCGGCGACGGCGACACGATCGTGTTCGGCCGCGCGACGCTTCGCGCCGCCCACGTCCCCGGGCATACCCTCGGCAGTATCACGCTGATCGCCGACGAGGGGCTTGCCTTGACCGGCGATTTTCTCTTTGTCCAGTCGGTGGGTCGTCCTGACCTCGGTGGCAAGACGGAGGAATGGGCGCGATTGCTCTGGAAGAGTCTCGAGCGCGCGCGGCGAACGTGGTCCGGTGAGCTGCTGATCTTACCCGCCCATTATGCCAGCGAACGCGAGCGACGCGCTGATCGGGCGGTGGCTGCGCGGTTCGATGTGATTACGGCTACAAATCCCCCCGTCACGATCCAGGACGAACCCACGTTCCTTCAGTGGATCGCCGATCACACGACGTCCTTCCCCGACGCCTATCGCACCATTAAGGAAGCAAATCTTGGCCTCACCGAGCTCTCGGAGGCGGACGCCGAGGTGCTCGAATCCGGGCCAAATCAGTGCGCCATCGTGTAGCCTAGATCACAGTGTGCAAGATTCGGTGGGGTGCCCGTCTCTCAGGCATCCTTCACCGGAGTAGCACATGCAGGCGTCGCGGGTTCTGGGAGCGGCCGTCCTCCTTTGCACGTTCACATCTGCCCTCTCTGCTCAAGGCTGGATCGACCCGATCCGACCCGTTCCCCCGACTGTCGTGGGGCGGATCGAGCGGCTGCGCAGCGCTGTCCAGGTGAGCATCTCCGGACGAGTGGCGCGGGTGACTGTCGAAGAATGGTTTCGCAACAACGGCCCACTCATGGACGAGGGGATGTACCACTTTCCGCTGCCCGGCGAGGCGGTGTTCTCGGGCTATTCCCTGTGGCAAGGCGATCAGGAGTTGCGCGGCGAGGTGATGGATGCCACGCAGGCGCGGTCGATCTACGAAGCGATTGTCCGCCAGAAACGCGACCCAGCGCTGATCGAGCTCGCGGGACAGCGGCTGATCCGCGCACGGGTGTTCCCCATCAATCCCGGCGAGACGCGCAAGATCACGCTCAAGTACACGCAGCTGCTCGACCGGGCCGGCGACGCCTGGCGGTTCCGCTATCTGGGCGATCGTAACCGGCAGCCTGCGCCGCGAAGCTTCCGCCTGCAGGTCGATAGCGCCGCCCGTTTCGGTGATCCCTACTCACCGACGCATCAGGTTCAGGTCAATCGTCACGACAATCAGCTCGATATCACGCTCGGCGACAACGGGACGGCGAACAGCGGCGATTTCGAGCTGCTGCTCCCGCTGGCACAGGGAATGGTCGGCATGTCGCTCCTGCCTCATCATCCCGTGGGCGAAGACGGCTATTTCATGCTGCTCCTCGCCCCAGGGCCCGCGGCCGACGCGGCCGTCCTGCGCCGCGACGTTGTCGCGGTCATCGACATATCCGGCTCGATGTCGGGCGAGAAAATCGAACAGGCCAAGAGCGCCCTGATTCAGCTCCTCGGCTCGCTGCGCGAAGGCGATCGGTTCCGTCTGGTTGCGTTTTCGGGCGGTGTGCGCCGTTATGCCGAGGGGTGGACGGCCGCCACGGCGGACGGCCGGCGCGATGCGACGAGCTGGATCCGCAGCTTGCAGGCGGAGGGCGGGACGAACATCGCGGGAGCACTCGCCGAGGCCTTCACGCAGTCCCCGGCCGAGCAATCCCTCGGGGTGGTGGTATTCCTGACGGATGGCCAGGCGAGCACTGGTGAGACCGATCCGGAAAAGATCGCGGAGCGCGCCGAGCAAGGACGCGGCCGATTCCGCGTGTTCTCGTTCGGGATCGGTGATGACGTGAACACGTATCTCCTCGATCGTCTCACGGAGCGCGCGCGCGGCGTCACCGAATACATTCGGCCAGGCGAGAACATCGAGCGCGCGGTCGGCTCGCTCGCCGCGAAGATCGCAAGCCCGGTGCTTACCGATGTGACCCTTTCCGCGGGTTCCGGTGTTGAATTGTACGACCTGCAACCGAGCAGCCTGCCGGATCTCTTTGCAGGTGATGAGATGGTCGTCTTCGGCCGCTATCGCGGGGTGACCGGTAATCAGGCGGTCACGATCCGCGGCCAAAGAAATGGCCGGCCGGAAGAATTCACCACGACATTCACCGATCGCGAGAACGACGACGCGCGCTACATCGAGCAGCTCTGGGCATCACGGAAGGCCGGCGCGCTCTCCCGGGACATCCGGCTCCATGGACAGACACGCGAGACGATGGACGCCCTGAAGCAGCTCGCGCTGCGCTACGGCATCCTTACGGAGTACACGTCGTACCTCGTGCAGGAGCCGAACGTCGCGTTGCGGAGGGAGGCGGAGACTCGGTTCCTGCAGGCACCGCCGCCCGCACCGGCCGATCAAGCAGGTTCTGGCTACGTGGGACGCGCTCAACGAGACCAGTCCATGGCGAACGCCACTCAGCTCGAAGGGGTCGTCGTGACCGGCGCTGCACAGAAGTCCCAGCTCGATGAGGTGCTGCGCGCGCATTCCGGCATCAGCCCGACACAGCGCGCCGGCGGCCGGTTGTTCATCCTGCGCGACAGCACCTGGACCGACCTCAGCCACGGCGATTCGTTGCGCGTGGTCACGGTGCTGCCGTACAGCGACGCCTACTTCGCCTTGCTCAAGGCGCTTCCCGAGCTGCGCGAAGCCGCCGCGCTCGAGCCGGCGGTATTGGTGGCCGGCCGGCACGCGAGCATCAAGATTGGTGCGGGTGGAAAGACGCGGTGGGAT
>DASZNX010000094.1:0-5637 GCA_035551075.1 Gemmatimonadales bacterium
GAGCGACGCGGTGCGCGGCAAGATGATCGTGATCCGGACTGACGACGGCGAACACTGGAGCGCGGTCTCCCCAGACGGGATGCCGGCAGCCATGCCTGGAGAAGGGTCGCCCGCCGCCGGCGGTACCTGTCTCATCGTGCAGGGCCAACAGCGGGCGTGGTTTGCAACGGAGCCTGTGGCACGAGTCTATCGCTCGGCCGATCGCGGCGAGCACTGGTCGGTGGTGACGACGCCGATCGTCTCCGGCGAAAACACCGGCGTCGCTACGCTGGCGTTTCGTGACGGGAACCACGGGATGGCGCTGGGTGGCCGCCTCCTCAAGCCGGATGACAAGAGCGACAGCGTGGCGGCGGTAACCAGCGATGGCGGCGACACCTGGACGCTCGTGCGCCGCCCGACATTCAGCGGCGCTGCGTATTGGGCCGTCGGCTGCTCGTCGCGCGGCGGGTGCTGGGCGGTCGGACCGGGCGGGCGGATTAGTCGCATTTTCTTCGCGCAACGGTGACAAAAGAGGTCTTGCGGAGTTTCGAACCCACCCGCATATTTATGTCCGCGCATGCATAAACATACGAACGCCCTGATTATTAATAATCCGCACACACCTTCAATAGGGAGCGGCGGGGCGCGATAGTGCCACCAAGACCTGAAGCAAGCCAGCCCGCTCCCTCACCGGAGCGGGCGTTTCGTTTGTTGGACCCATGGCGCGAGCGCGACGCCTGTGGGGTCGGCTTCGTCGCGCGCGCCGACGGCCTCCGGTCGGCTGAGATCCTGGCGATGGCGCTCACGGCCGTCGCGCGCCTTGCGCACCGCGGCGCCGCGTCCAACGACAAATCAGGCGACGGCGCCGGTGTCCTGACCCAAATTCCCCATCGCCTGCTCGGCGTCGGTCCCGCTGAGCGCGTCGCGCTCGGAATGTTCTTCCTGCCGCCGGGACCCGCGCTCGATCCGGCAGTGGACTTGATCGAAGGCGTCCTCGTCAGCCTGGGGATGTCGGTACTTGGATGGCGTGTGGTTCCGGTGGACAGCGGAGTGCTGGGTCCACTCGCGGCCGCCAGCCAGCCGGCGATCCGCCAACTATTCATTGGCCCACCATCCGGACCGGTCAATTCGCAGCGGTGGGAGCGGCGGCTGTATCTCGCGCGCCGGCTCATCGAGCGTAAAGCAGCGCGGGCGGGGTTGCAGGTGTTCGTGTGCTCGCTCTCGTGCCGGACTGTCGTCTACAAAGCCCTTCTGGTGGGCACCGAGCTGCCGCACTTCTACGCCGATCTGCGCTCTCCCCTGTTCGAAACGGGGATCGCCGTTTTCCATCAGCGCTACTCGACCAATACGCTACCGAGCTGGCCGCTGGCACAGCCGTTCCGGCTGCTCGCGCACAACGGCGAGATCAACACACTGTGGGGCAACCGCAATGCGATGCGCGCGCGCGAGCCCGCCCTCGCCGCCCCGGTCTGGGAAAAAGACGTCGAGCTGCTGAAACCCGTCATTTGGGAAGACGGCAGCGATTCGACCAGCCTCGACAACGTCTTCGAGCTGCTCGTGCGGTCGGGCCGCGATCCCGTCCACGCGCTGATGATGCTGCTGCCGGAGGCATGGGAACGCGTTCCCGATATGGATCCGGCGTTGCGCAGCTTCTACGAGTATCACGCGGGGCTGATGGAGCCGTGGGATGGCCCCGCAGCGCTGGCATTCAGTGACGGTGTGGTTGCCGGCTCGGCGCTCGACCGCAATGGACTCCGGCCGTGCCGCTACAAGGTGACGCGAGAGAACGTCGTGGTCGCGGGATCGGAGGTGGGAATCGTCGATCTCGATCCCGCCAACGTCGTGGAATCAGGGCGGCTCGGCCCAGGGGAGCTCCTCGTCGTCGACACGCTGCGCAATGCCATCCTCCGCAGCGCCGACGCGAAGCTGGAAGTGGCTCAGCGTTGCCCCTATCGGCGCTGGACCGCGCGGATAGTGAAGCAGCTTCCCACCGACGTCTCGGCGCACGGGCCCGCCCTGCCGGCCGAGGAGCTGACGGCGCGGCAGCATGCATTCGGGTACAGTCACGAAGACTTGCGCTACGTCATCGACCCGATGGCAACCGCCGGCGCCGATGCCATCTGGAGCATGGGCGACGACACACCGATCGCGCCGCTCTCGCGGCTGCCGCAAAGCGTCTACGCCTATATGCGGCAGCGCTTCGCCCAGGTCACCAATCCCGCGATCGATCCGTTGCGCGAAGAGCGCGTCATGTCGCTCGTCATGTACCTCGGCAGGCGCGGGTCACTGCTCGCGCAACGCCCCGGCGGCCGAACGCTGCTGCGGATCGAGCATCCGGTCCTGCTCGCCGAGGACATGTCGGCGTTGCGCCGGGCCGCCGGATCGGAGCTGGCAACCCTCAGCGCCGTGTGGGAGGCGGCGGCCGGGCCGGAGGAGTTGGCTCGCGCGCTCGACAATCTGTCGCGCGACGCCGTCACCGCGGTCCGTCGTGGCGCCACGATCCTCGTCATCAGCGACCGGGACGCTGACAAAAACCGCGCACCGATTCCCATGTTGCTCGCGATCGGCGCGGTACATCAACGGCTCGTACAGGCGCGGCAGCGCGTCCGCGTAGGCCTCGTCGCCGAGGCGGGCGATGCCTGGGACGTGCATCACGTCGCGACGCTGTTCGGCTATGGCGCCGAAGCGGTCCATCCCTGGCTCGCGCTGCAGTGTCTGCGCGATGAAGAGTCTTCGGCGGAGAAGTACCGCGCCGCCGCCGAGAAAGGGTTGCTCAAGATCCTCTCCAAGATGGGGATCTCGACGCTCCAGTCGTACGCCGGCGCGCAGATCTTCGAAGCGATCGGTCTCGGATCCGAGGTGATCGACCGCTGCTTCACCGGCACGGCGTCGGTGATCGGCGGTATCGGATTCAAGGAGATCGCCGAGGACGTACTGAAGCGTCACGAGACGGGAGGCGTGCTCCCGGATCACGGCCGCGTGCGGTATCGGCGTGACGGAGAGGATCACGGCTGGTCGCCGCCGCTGGTCCGCGCGTTACAGCACGCGGACTTCACAGGGTTCGGCGATCGCGTGCGCGCTCGCGCCCCCGCCGGTCCGCGCGATCTGCTGGATTTCCGCCCCCAGACGCCGGTGCCACTCGACGAAGTCGAGCCTGCCGAAGCGATCCGGCGCCGCTTCATCTCCAGCGCGATGTCGCTCGGCGCGTTGTCGCCCGAGGCTCACGCCACGCTGGCGATCGCGATGAACCGCATGCACGCGCGGTCGAACTCGGGCGAGGGCGGCGAAGACCCGGCTACCTATACGCGCCCCGATGCTGATCGCGCCGATAACCGCATCAAGCAGGTCGCGTCCGGGCGTTTCGGGGTGACGACGGCGTACCTGGTCCGCGCCGACGAGCTCGAGATCAAGATCGCGCAGGGCTCGAAGCCCGGTGAGGGCGGCCAGCTTCCCGGTCATAAAGTCACCGACCTGATCGCGCGACTCCGCCACGCCGTCGTCGGCATTCCGCTGATTTCGCCGCCGCCGCATCACGACATCTACTCGATCGAGGACCTCGCCCAGCTGATTCACGATCTCAAGACCGTGAATCCGACGGCGCGCGTTGGCGTGAAGCTCGTCGCCGAGGCAGGCGTGGGGACCGTGGCCGCGGGCGTCGCGAAAGCGTATGCCGATTACGTCCTCATTTCCGGCCACAACGGCGGAACCGGCGCATCGCCCTTGTCCTCGATCAAGCATGCCGGCTCTCCCTGGGAGCTGGGGCTCGCGGAAACGCAGGCGATTCTCATGCGGAACCGGTTGCGCGAGCGCATCGAGGTGCGCACCGACGGTGGCCTCCGGACCGGGCGCGACGTCGTCATCGCGGCGCTGCTTGGCGCCGAGTCTTTTGGGTTCGGAACGGCGACGGTCGTGGCGCTCGGGTGCGCGATGGCCCGCCAGTGCCACTTGAACAGCTGCCCGACCGGCATCGCCACCCAGCGGCCCGATCTCCGCGCCAAGTTCACCGGCACGCCGGAACAGGTCATCGCCTACTTCACCTTCATCGCCGAAGAGACCCGCCGGATCATGGCGTCACTCGGCGCCCGGCGGTTGGACGAGCTCATTGGTCGCGTCGAGTTGTTGCAGCGGATCGAGCGCCCCGAAACACCACGCGCCGGCATGCTCGACTTGAGATTCCTGCTCGCGCCTCCCGCGAATGCCTCGGCACCGCGGCGACGCACGGTCGAGCGGAATGTGCGGCCCGGCATCGTGTCGCTCGATCAAGAGATCAGCGCAACCCCACAACCGGCGCTGCACGTCTTCACGATCGGTAATCATCATCTGACCGTGGGCGCGCGGATCGCCGGCGAGCTTGCGCGCGCGCACGGCGGCGCGGGTCCAGACGAGCCGGTGCGCCTGCGCTTTCGCGGCAGCGCGGGCCAGAGCTTCGGCGCATTCACACTGCCCCGCATGCACCTCCAGCTCGAGGGAGAGGCGAACGATCACGTCGGGAAGGGTCTGTGTGGCGGCGAGATCGTCATCCGGCCATTCCGTGGCGCCGCCTACGATACCGGCGTCCTCATCGGCAATACCGCGCTCTATGGCGCCACGTCGGGACGGCTGTTCGTCGCCGGCGCGGCGGGCGACCGCTTCGCGGTCCGCAATTCCGGCGCGATCGCGGTCGTCGAGGGCGCGGGCGATCACTGCTGCGAATACATGACCGGTGGAGTGGTCGTCGTGCTGGGTCCGGTCGGCCGCAATTTTGCCGCCGGCATGTCGAACGGCATCGCTTACGTGCTCGACGAGCGCGGCGCCCTCGAATCACACTGCAACCTCGAAATGGTGGGGGTGAGCGCGCTCAGCTCGATGGACGAACGGGCGGTACGCGAACTGATTCAGCAGCACTTCCATAAGACGGGCAGCGCTCGCGCCCGCAAGATCCTGGGACAGTGGGACTCGTATCGCGTTCTCTTCCGGAAGGTGGCGCCGCCACCCCCGCCGGCGACAGCGCCGGCCGAACCGGTGACTTCCTCTCAACTCCAATCGACTGGGAGCCGTGCATGAAGCTCATTACGACCATCGTGCGTCCCGACCGCGTCCCCGAAGTCAAAGCCGCGCTGTTCCGTGCCGGGATCACCGGCATCACCCTGAGCCGCGTCAGCGGGCATGGCGGTGAGCACGAGCGGTTCGAGCAGTATCGCGGGACCGCGCTCGTCATGGAGTTCCACGAGAAGGTCAAGATCGAGATGGTCTGCTCCGAGCCGTTCGTCGAGCCGTGCGTGCAGGCGATTCTGTCCTCGGCCCGCACGGGAGAAGTCGGCGACGGCAAGATCTTCATCCAGCCAATCGAACGGGTGATCCGCATCCGCACAGGTGAGGTAGACAACGCCGCTCTGACCGCCGTCAACGCGGAGGCGGTCCAACGCGCGGCGCAGGTTCGTGCGCCGAGTTAGCGGCGCGCGTGACGGTCGGGTATAGCTGGTAGACGCAACGGGGAGGAGTGCCTCCTCCCCGCTCTCCCCTCCCCCTCTTAGCCGCTCTCCCTCCACATCTGGTGTGGCCCAGTTCGTGCATATTATGCACGACGTGGACTTCATTCTGCACATGTTGTGCGGGGTCCATTGCAGACTGTAAGCAATTCCGTGCATATTATGCACGAATTCACTTACACCGCGTACC
>DASZNX010000095.1:0-5299 GCA_035551075.1 Gemmatimonadales bacterium
TCTTCCAACCGGTCCGTGTAGGGTGTGCCCCCCACGACGAGCTTGCCGGTCTGGCGCAGCTGGTGCGCCTTGGCGCCCTGGCCCAGCACGTCGTCGAACACGATGACGTCGGCCCACGGCACCTCGCGGACCCAGTCGTCCGTCTTGGACACGAAGCCGTCGCCGATCTCGCGCTCTTCCTTATTATCCGTGTAGAGCTTCACCTCGTGGCCTTCCTTGACCACTTGCCAAGCGATGTCGGCGATCAGGCCATCGAGCGAAACGAACAGGAATTTCTTCTTGTCCAAGCATGACTCCCAAGGGTGAGCGGGTAAACTACCGCTTTTCGTGCTACTGTTTAGCTACCGATGAACTTTCGCGTACCCACGATTGCCATTCTCACGGCCCTCACCACAGCGCCGCTCACTGGCGCGCACCCCGCGCCCGCCTTTCACGTCATCGCCTTCTATACCGCCAAAGACGATCTCGCTCACATCAGCTTTGTCCGTCAGGCTCGCGCCTGGTTCCCCAAAATGGCGGAGCAATACCACTTCACCTTCGACACCACATCCGATTGGAAGAACCTCAATGGCGAGTTCTTGAAGCGCTATGAGGTCGTGATCTTCCTCGAC
The DNA here is from genome assembly GCA_035551075.1 of Gemmatimonadales bacterium. Classification (GTDB taxonomy): domain Bacteria; phylum Gemmatimonadota; class Gemmatimonadetes; order Gemmatimonadales; family GWC2-71-9; genus 20CM-2-65-7. The sequence continues at coordinate 612 of DASZNX010000095.1, forward strand.
ACGCGCCCCGAAGCCCCGGACCAGCGCGCGGCGTTCCAAGCCTACATGGAGCAGGGCGGGGCATGGATGGGCTTCCACTTCGCGGGCTTTGCGCTCACCCCTTCTGCCTATCCTGCCGACTGGGATTGGTACCACAACAGCTTCATCGGCGCGGGCTCCTACGTCAGCAACACGTGGCGGCCGACCGCCGCCGTCCTGCGCGTCGAAGATCCCACGCACCCCGCAACCGCCCATTTGCCGCGCACCTTCACCTCTGCGCCGAGCGAATGGTATCGCTGGGAAAAGGATCTCCGGCAGAATCCGGACATCGACATCCTCGTCGCCATCGACTCGACCAGTTTCCCGCTCGGCACTGGCCCCAAGCCGAACGAGATCTGGCACTCGGGCTACTATCCCGTTGTGTGGACGAACCGGAAGTACAAGATGATTTACTTCAACATGGGCCATAACGACATGGACTACGAGCACAAATATGACACGACCAACCGCACTCTCTCATCCACCTTCAGCAGCCCAGAGCAGAACGAGATGATTGTCGATGCGTTGCGGTGGCTGGGGCGCCGTTAGCGGAACCTCCTCCACGAGGAGAAAAACTCCATGAACGTTCTCTTGTGGATCCTCCAGATCGCGCTCGCCTTCACCTATTTCGCCGGCGGCTTTTACAAACTGTCCCAGTCTGCCGTGCTCACGAGCCAGGTACCCTCTATGCCGCCGGGCGCATGGCGCGCCCTCGGCATAGTCGAAGTACTCGGCGCCGTGCTGCTGATCGTTCCAGCAGCGCTGCGGTGGATGCCCTCGCTGACCCCGCTCGCCGCGGCTCTGCTCGCATTGGAGGCTGTGGGTCTCGCCGCGGTGTTCTGGCGCCGGTATTCGCTGAAACTGACACCCAAGAACCCGACCGTGTGGCCGGTGGTGATGGGTCTGCTGGTGGCGTTCGTCGCCTACGGACGATACGTGCTCGCGCCGATCAACTCACGGTAGGTTCAGAAGAGCCTGCTTCGCGTTACGGCGTCGCCCCACCCGCGCAGCTGCCGTCGGCCGCGCGCTCCGTGGGATATGCGATGCCGAGCTGCTCGAGATACGTCCGGTATTTCTTGGGATCGTAGTAATACTTCCGCATCTCAGGCCGGTAGCGCGCCATCACGTCGCGATTTAGCTCGATCGCGGGCCGGTCCTGCGGCCGCATCAGCGGCTGATACTTGACCTCTTTTGTCTGCACGTTGCGGAAATAGTCCCACGCTTGCTGCACGAGCTCCGGACGCATGAGAAAGTCGAACATCGTCATCGCCATCACCTTGGCGCCCGCAGTCGCGCCTTTGTGCGCGATCGGCGTCGCCATCGAGATGGCGTTGGCCCAATTGTGGCCCGGCAGTCCCGGAATATTCGACGGAAAGCGCAGCGTCACTGTCGGCACGTTCCACGACACGTCGCCGATGTCGTCGGACCCACCGCCAGTGCGCTCCGCCGGGTTCAACGGCGGCCCCAAGGTATCGAGCCGGGTCGCGAGCCCCGAATCGGGAACGCCAAGCTCCTTCTGCAACGCCTTGGCGAGACGCTGATCGGCGTCACTCCATTCGGGCAGTCCCACTTGCTTGATGTTTTGGTACATCGCCTCGGCGATCACCTTGTTGAAGTGACCGGGCCACGCGGAGCCGAGGATTTTCTCCGGCAGCAGCGTCGTGCTGGTCATCATCGCGGCCGCGCGCGCCATCGTGTCGGCGAGCGCGTACAGCTCCATGATGTGCGGATAGTCGAGCTCGCGGAGGTAGTACCACACCGACGCCGTCGGCGGCACAACGTTGGGTTGATCGCCGCCGTTGGGGATCACGTAGTGCGAGCGCTGTTGCAGCCGCAGGTGCTCGCGCCGGTAGTTCCAGCCGACATCCATCAGCTCGACGGCGTCGAGCGCGCTGCGCCCCCGCCACGGCGCCGCTGCGGCATGCGCGCTCCTGCCCTGAAAGCTGAACAGCACGGAGATCAGCCCGCTGCCGCCGGCGTCGCCCCACGAGGTCGCGAGATTGTCGTGCACGTGCGAGAACAGCACGATGTCGACGTCCTTGAACAGCCCGTCGCGCACGTAGTACGCCTTCGAGCCCAGCAATTCCTCGGCGACGCCGGGCCAGATCTGGATCGTGCCCGGCAGATGATCGCGCTCCATGATTTTCTTCACCGCGAGCGCGGCGGTGATGTTCACCGCCTGTCCCGAGTTGTGCCCCTCGCCATGTCCCGGCGCACCTTCGATCATCGGCGCGTGGCACGCGACGCCCGGCTTCTGCGATGCCTGCGGGATATCGTCGATGTCGGAGCCGAGGGAAATAACGGGCTTACCCTGGCCCCACGTCGCGACCCACGCGGTCGGGATGCCGGCGACTCCCTCGCGCACGGTGAAGCCGTTCTTGCGCAGCAGATCGACGAGATAGCGCGATGTCTCGGTCTCCTGAAAGCCGAGCTCGGCGAAGCTGAAAATCTGATCCACCATCTGCTGCGTGAACTGCGCTCGGCTCGCGACGTCGCGCACCACTTCCTGCTTGTATGTCGCGAGCTGTGGAGGAATGGAAGGTTGTGTTGCAGCTTGCAAGAGGAGTATCAACACAGAGTACATCAGTAGCCTCCCGTAGCTCGTGAGCCGCGGCCAAAGCTGTATATTCTCGCGAACTTCGTCCAGCGGGATTTTCGATGACGCGAGTCGTTGTTATCGCCCTCGTCGCATTGCTCGTCGGATCGACGCCGCAAGTCAGTAAGCCGGTCTGCGCCCCCGACAATGCCGGCCTGACGTTGCAACCGGGATTCTGCGCGCTGCTCGTCGCGGAGTCGATCGGCCCCTCGCGCCACCTCGTCGTGCTCGAGAACGGCGATGTGCTCGTCGCGGTGGGCGGAGCGCGCGGCGGCATTCGCGTGCTGCGCGATACGACGGGCGATGGCAAAGCGGACGTCGTGCGCTCGTTCGGCGTGGGCGGTGGGACCGGGATCGCGTTTGCGGGCGAGTATCTCTATTTCGCCACGAACAACGCGGTGGTGCGCTGGCATTGGCAGATCGGCGCGCTCGAGCCGTCCGGCGGTCCCGATACCGTCGTCAGCGGCCTCACCGACCAGCGCCAGCATGCCGCGAAGAGCATCGTGGTCGGGTCGGATGGCCAGTTGTACGTGAACATCGGCGCCCCGTCCAATTCCTGTCAGGTAAAGGACCGCAACCCGGAGTCGCCCGGACAGGATCCGTGTCCGATCCTCGACATTGCGGGTGGCATCTGGCGCTTCGATCCGCGCCGCGGCGGCCAGACCCAGAGCGACGGCCAGCGTTTTGCCACCGGCTTGCGCAACGCCGTCGCCCTTGCCGTTGATCCCGGCACCGGCTCTGTGTTCGCTGCCCAGCACGGGCGCGATCAACTCTCCGCGAACTGGCCCAAGCTGTACAGCGACTCGCAGAGCGCCGAGTTGCCTGCGGAGGTCGTGTTCCGGCTGGAGGCGGGTGGCGATTACGGCTGGCCGTATTGCTACTACGACTGGCGGCGGCGCCAGACCGTGCTGATGCCCGAGTACGGCGGCGATGGGAAAAAAGTGGGCCGGTGCGAAACGGTACCGCGGCCGGTCGCGGCATTCCCCGGCCACTGGGCGCCCGACGGTATGACGTTCTACAACAGCAGAACCTTCCCGCTCAAATATCGCGGCGGGGTGTTCATCGCCTTCCACGGCTCATGGAATCGCGCGCCGCTGCCGCAGGCCGGCTACAAGGTGATGTTCGTTCCGATAGCGCACGGCGTCGCGACGGGACCATCCGAGGTGTTCGCCGACGGGTTTGCGGGTCCGGTCGTCACACCGAACGGCGCGCGCTACCGTCCGACGGGAGTGGCGGTGGGACCGGACGGCTCACTCTACGTCGCCTCGGATCAGGGCGAGGGCGCGGTGTTCCGGATCGTCAGCAGGCCTTAGCGACGGCCGCCGAGCCGGATGCGCGCGAGCGAGTCGGCGGTCGCGAGCGCCCGGTCGGACTCCCACTTGTAGTAGAGCGTCAGGCAGGACGAGAGATTCATGTCCCGCTTGGCCTGGCATGCGTCGAGCTCCCGGCGATGCTTCGGTAGGTCCGCCTTCCAAAGCGAATCGCTCGTCTTCTGCACACGCGACAGCGGCCACCCCGCGGCAATGAGGCAGTCGCCGAGCTGATCGGGAGTCTTGTTGCAGTTCTGCAGGTCGCGCCTATGCTTCGGCGCCTCGGTCGCCCACGCCGAATCCACTTGCCACGCTTTGATCGAATCGACCTCGCGCTGCCGCGCCTCGGCCGCCCGTCGCGCATCGTTCACTTTCCACCGGTGCAGCTGCACGAGACAGAGCTCAGTGCCTTTGGCATCGAGCGAAATCGAGCTGCATTCCACGACCTCGGCGCGCGCATTCCGTCGCTTGCTACAAGCGCCCGCCAGCGCAACCAGCGCCAGCAGCGCAGTCAACTTCCAGAATTGGTGTTTCATGGGGCCCTAAGATAAAAGGTGCGTGGTGCGTAGTGTGTGGTGCGTAGTGCGTGGTACGTGGTACGTGGTTGTCCCGGCAGGGTTTACCACGCACCACGCACCACGCACCACGCACCACGCACTATGCACCACGCACCGTCTTATCGGAGCACCAACAAAACGTCATAAAGCGCATGCGTCCAAGCAGTTATACCAAAGCCCCGCGCCAGATACAGGCCGCTGAAGAAC
>DASZNX010000096.1:0-9213 GCA_035551075.1 Gemmatimonadales bacterium
GATGATGCCGGAGCCCATCATGTTCACGGCCACGATGAACGTGAGCTGGACGAGAGACATCTTCTTAGTCGCAGTTGCCACAATCTCCTCCTAGTGCTTCACACAGTAGACGTGATAGGTACCGTCTTTCTCTTCCGTCCCTTCGACTTCCTTGGCGAACCCGGGGAACTTGTGACCCCACTCCTGAACGGACCGGAGATAGGTGAGCCAGGGACCGTCGGCGGGCCCGATGTTCTCGCCCGGCATGACGATCGGAATTCCTGGAGGGTAGGGGATGACGCCGACGCCGACGACGCGATTGGCCATCTTGTCGAGTGGCACCTTCTCGGCGTCGCCGGCCATGAGCTTCTGGAACGCCCGCCGCGGGGTCATTTCCGGGGTGGGAAGCGTGGCATAGGCCTGCGCCTGCCAATAACCCTGCCGCCCTTCCTTCATATAGGCCCACATCTCGTCGCCGAGATCTTTCAGACCCATCCCGGCATAGCGCTCTGGCGCGGCAGCTGCGACGCCAGGGACCACCTCGGTCAGCAGGGCATTGCGGTCGTAATCCGTCTTGAAGTCGAGCAACGTGTTGAGCAGCGTGCCCCACTTACCCTTCGTGATGCCGACAGAAAAGAGGAAGAGCACCATGTGATCTGTCGTACGCGACGGCACGATCCCGCGCCTGGCGAGATAGGCGGTCACGATGTCGGCCGGAATGCCTCGCGTGTCGAACTTGCCGTCGTCCTTCATGCCCGGGCACACGATCCCGAACTTGATCGGATCGAGCATGCACCAGTTGTCCGGGATATCGTCGAAGCCGTGCCACGTCTCTCCCGGATGCAGCACCCAGCATGAGGGGTCTGTCGCGAGGCGCTCGGCGGAGACCTCGTGGAACGGGACGCGCTTGCCCGTCTTCGGCTCTTTGATCTCGGGGGCGTTCCAGGGAGCGAAGAACCAGTTCCGCTTCGCGGCAAACTCGTGATGGACACGCGCGACGGCCAACCGGCACGCCACGGCCTCGTTGATTACGTCTTGCGTCAGCGTCTGGCCGGCGGGGCCGTCCATCATCGCCGCGGCGACTTCGTTCGAGGCGATGAGCGCATAGAGCGGCGACGTGCTGGCCTGTGCGGCGTAGGCTTCGTTGAAGCGCCCGTGGTCGATGGCGGCGCGTCCGTCTCGGATGTGGATGTACGAAGTCTGAGACAGCGCGGCGAGCAGCTTATGGGTCGAGTGCGTGGCGAATACGGTGGGACCATCCTTGGGATGCTCGGCGGGATTGCCGCGCATCGCGTGGCGATCCTTGTACATCGGATTGAAGCGGGCGTACGCGTACCATGCTTCGTCGAAGTGGATACGGTCCACGCTCTTGGCGAGCCGCTCCTGGGCCTCGGCCGCATTGTAGCACATGCCGTCGTACGTGCAGTTCGTGACCACCGCGTACACCGGCCGCTTCGCGGACGCGTGCTTCGCGAGTGGGTTCTGCGCGATGCTCTCGGCGATCGCCTTGGGCTCGAGCCGCGAGGGCGGGATCGGTCCGATGATGCCGTAGCGATTGCGCGTGGGACGCAGGAACACGGGGATGCCGCCGCTGATCGCGAGTCCCTGTTCGATCGACTTATGACAATTGCGATCGCACAACGCGATCTCGCCGTCGCCCACACAGGCGCTCATGATTGCCCGGTTGGATCCCGACGTGCCGTTCAGGACCGAGTAGGACCGGTGCGCGCCGAACACCCGCGCGGCATAGCGCTCGCTCGCGCCGATCGGGCCCAAATGGCTGAGCAGCGAACCCAACGCCGCGCGCTCGATCCCCATGTCGGTGCGAAACAGGTTCTCGCCGTAGTAATCGAAGAACGCGCGCCCGATCGGGGACTTGAGAAAGGCGACGCCGCCCTGATGACCGGGCGCGGCCCACGAGTACTCGCGGTCGCGATCGTAGCTCGCCAGCGCGGCGGCAAACGGCGGCAGCACGCGCTGGAGGTAGCGCTCGACCGCGGCGGAGATGCGGCCGCCGATGAACGCCGCCGTGTCCTCGAGCACCCAGATGAACTCGTCGACCATGGTAGCGACTTCGACGGTGACGGTCCCGGTGATACTCCGGTCGGCCATGAGAAACACGGGTACCTTCGGGTTGCGCGCGCGCACGGTCCGCAACAGGTCAGTCGCCTGCGCGTGCGTGCGAACTTTACTCCCGTTTCCCTTGCCGTTTTCCTTGCCGATGGTCCAACTCAGACAAATGCCGTGCAGGGCGGAGTCGGAGACCACGCGTGCCAAGCCGTCGGTGATCGAGAGGGCTTCGACTACTTCCATTCCGCGCTCGCGGAGCTCTGTAGCCAGCGTCCGCACGGCGCGGCCGCCGGTTGTGGCCGCGCCGTTCAATTTGTCATCGACGATCAGGACTCGGCGGGTCAGCGGGCGCGCGGCGCCCGGGGTGATCATGGCCGGCCTCTTCCACGCTCTTTAATAGCTGTAGGCGACATAAATCATCCCGTAGTGGAAGTCCGACGACCGGTTGTACGCCTCCTTGGCGGCTTGTTGGGGATGGGCGAACGCCCCGACGAAGCTCACGATGAAGTTGCCGTTGACGCTCCAGTCGGCGTACGCATCGAGCTCCGTCGCGACGTGGTTCGACGTCACCGTCCCGGGGGTGCCGAAAGTCGCCGGCTGATCGAGGCGGAAGTCATACGCGATGAGGCCGCCGCCCAGAGAGCCCGACGGCTTGACGTGCACGCGCACTTGATGCGAGATGAGATTCGAGTTCGAGAGGAAGTATTCCCCGCCGATCTCGCCCTGCCACCAGGTGCCCCAGTCATAGAAGCCGGGGAGCAGCATGTCGAACGATTCGTCTGCAGTCGTCGACGGATTGTCGCCCTCGAAAAAGGCGTAGCGATAGGAGAGCTTCGGCTTCCACGACACCTTGGGCAGCTCGTAGGCGGCGAGCGCGTTCCACGCGGTCGACTTTCTCAGGTCGCCGTTGTCTTCGCGCGCATACTCGGCTTCAAATGAGAGGTTCGGGAGTTTGCGCAGCGGAGCGGTGTAGGCGCGCAGATTGAAGACATTCATGCCGTCGCGCCTCGGCAGTGAGTCGGCCATGAAGTGCATGTAACTCGCACCGAGCGTCGTTGCCTCGCCGATCGTGCGCTCATAGTTGGCACCCGCCACCCGTGTGCCGGTCACCGCTTCCGGGACCTCGTTGCGATCGAGGTAGAAACCTTCGAGGGTATTGCTCTTGGCATGAAAGCGGGCGACACCAGCGAACGCCCACGCCTTGCGCGCGTTGCTCCAGAAGCCGCCGCGACTCCCGCCCTCGCCGCCACCATCCCACAGCAGGAACCCGTGACCGATCTTGTATTGCGTGCGGCCGACCTTCAGCTCGAGCGCGTTTTCGCCGACTGACCACGCCTTGCCGGAGCGCCAGCCGATGTACAGGTCTTCGATCATGAACGACGATGCCTCAGTGCCGACGACCGGCGGCGGAGCATCGAACGTCCGCTCTCCTACTGCGCTGAACTTCCCGAAGAACTCGCCCTTGCTTGTCTTGTAGAGGCCGGAGATCGCCGGTTTCCCGTAGCTCTCGAACCAATTGTCACTGAGATTGCCGGACGGATCGGGCCGAACGTCGGTGTAGAGCGAGTTCCCGAAGCCGAATGCCCCGACGCCGGCGTCGAGGTTGAACGTCCACTGCACCTTCTTGGGCAGCCCGGTGGACCGTTCGTCTTTCCCCTGAGCCACCGCCTGACCTGCCAGCGTTATTAGGACCAAGCCGATGAGGATGCCTCGGACACGCATTGTCGACTCCTTGCAACATGGAAGGAACTCCGACGGCGCAAGGAAAGTGTGCGTCTGCGCTTCCGGGGCCTGTATTAGACCTTTGTTCTATACCATCTCCTTATCTCGCACGTGACATTGCCCTCGTATCGACCTCTTCCCTGAAATGAGGGAGCTCTTGCCATGGCCGTGATGCTCCGAACTCCTGCTGTCGGCTGCGTACTCGCGCTCGCTGTCGTAGCGTGTGGCGGCAATGGCGCCAAGGCCGCTCCCACCGTTGTCGATGTCGTCGTCGCTCCGGTACAGGTTCGTGACGTGCCGATCGTCCAGGAGTGGGCCGCGCAGACATTCGGCGCGAACGACGTCGAGATCCGCGCCCGGGTGAAGGGGTTTCTGACCAAGAAGGCGTACAAAGAAGGAACGCTCGTGCATCGCGGCGATCTTCTGTTCCAGATCGATCCGCAGGAATACCAGACCGCGGTGGCGCAGGCCCGGGCGAGTCTCAACGAGGCGCAGGCCAATCTCTCCAAGGCCAACACCGATGTCGCGCGGCTGCGGCCGCTCGCGGAGCGCAACGCCGTCAGCCGGCAGGATCTCGATCATGCAGTCGCCGCGCAACAGGCCGCGGAAGGGCAGGTGGCCGCCGCCCGCGCCGCGATGAATACCGCGCAGATCAATCTCGGCTACACGAAGATCACGAGTCCGATCACCGGACTCGCGGGGGTTTCGCAGGCGGACGTGGGATCGCTCGTCGGCAGCCCGGGCCCGACCTTGCTGACCGTCGTCTCGCAGGTCGATTCGGTGAAGGTCAAGTTCCGCATCTCGGAGCAGGAATACCTGCAGCTCCGGCGCGCGCTCGGTGATTCGGTGAGCACGGCGGTGCGGCGCCCGGCTCGGCTCGAGCTCGTACTCTCAGACGGCTCGGTCTACGACCACAAAGGCCAGGTCGTCACCGTCGATCGCAATATCGATCCCGCGACCGGCACGCTCGGCATCGAAGCGCTGTTTCCGAATCCCTCCGGATTCCTCCGGCCCGGACAGTTCGGCCGAGTGCGCGCGCCCGTCACGACGCGCACCAATGCGATCCTCGTGCCGCAGCGCGCCGTGCGCGAGATGCAGGGAACATTCAGTGTTGGCCTCGTCAAACCGGACAGCACGGTCGAGGTCCGGGCAATCAAGGCCGGCGCACGAGTCGGCAGCGAGTGGGTGGTCGACTCCGGACTCGCGGCCGGCGCGGTCATCATCGTCGACGGACTGCAAAAGGTGCGGCCCGGTGGGAAGGTGCGGGCCACGCAGGCGCCGGCGGACAGCGTCCACGTCACGCAAGCGTCCGACACCTCAACCCGGCACTGATCCATGGCTGACTTTTTCATCCGGCGGCCAACAGTCGCGATCGTCATCGCCATCGTGACCGTGCTGTTGGGTCTCGCGGTCCTCAAGAAGCTGCCCATCGAGCAATACCCCAGCCTCGCCCCACCCACGATCCGCGTCGAAACCACCTATCCGGGCGCGTCCGCCGAGGTCGTCGAACAATCGGTCGCCACGCCGATCGAGCAGCAGGTCAACGGCGTGGACAACATGATCTACATGAAGTCGCTCAACACGAGCGATGGGCGCATGCTGCTCGATGTGTCGTTCGAAGTCGAGATGAATCGCGATATGGCGAACGTGCTCACCCAGAACCGGGTGTCGCAGGCCCAGTCGCGGCTGCCCCAGGAGGTCACGCAGCAGGGCGTGACGGTCAAGAAGATCAACCCCAGCATCCTGAACGTGATCTCGCTGTACTCGCCGAACGGGACCTACGACGCCCAGTTCTTGAACAATTACGCGATGATCAACGTGCGGGACGCGATCCTGCGCGTCCCGGGTGTGGCGCAAGTCGATCTTTACGGCGGAGCGGAATACAGTATGCGGATCTGGCTCCGGCCTGACCGGCTGGCGACGCTCGGTCTCACGGCGTCGGACGTCATCTCCGCGATCAAAGAACAGAACCTGCAGGCGCCGGCGGGAAAGGTTGGCGATGAACCCGCGCCGCCGGGGCAACAGTTCACCTACACCGTGCGCGCACCCGGGCGGCTGGTCAATCCGGAGGAGTTCGACAACATCATCGTCCGCCAGACGGCGGGCGGCGGCATCGTCCGGATCAAGGATGTCGGTCGGACGACGCTGGGCAGCGAGAACTATCGCTCGTTCGGGAGATTGGACGGCAAACCCGCGGGCGTGCTTGCCGTGTACCTGCTGCCGGGAGCCAACCAGCTCAAGTCGGCTGAGGGCATCTATCACACGCTCGATGAGCTGAAGAAGTTCTTCCCGGCGGACATGGACTACAAGATCACCTACGACACCACGCCCGCTGTCCAGGCCTCGATCACGTCCATTCTTCATACGCTGATCGAAGCGTTCATCCTCGTCACGCTGGTCGTCTTCATCTTCTTGCAGAGCTTCCGGGCCACGCTGATCCCGCTGTTGACGGTGCCCGTGTCGCTGGTCGGCACCTTCATCTTCTTCCCGATGCTCGGCTTTTCGCTCAATACGCTCACCATGTTCGGCCTGGTGCTGGCCATCGGCATCGTGGTGGACGACGCGATCGTGGTCGTCGAAGCCGTGATGCACCACATCGAGCACGACAAGACTCCGCATGATGCCACGGTCCAGGCGATGAAAGAGGTATCGGGGCCCGTCATTGCGATCGCGCTCATCCTGTGCGCCGTGTTCGTGCCCGTCGCCTTGCTGGGCGGACTGACGGGACGCCTGTACCAACAGTTTGCCTTGACGATTGCGATCTCGGTGCTGCTCTCGGCGTTCAGCGCGCTGTCGCTGTCACCGGCCCTGTCGGCCATGATTCTGAAAGCCGGTCATGGCGAAGCGAAGGGACCGATCGGAAAAATCCTCGCGAAGTTCTTCGGCTGGTTCAACCGGGTGTTCGAGCGCACCACCACGGGCTACGTGAACGTCTCGCGCATCTTCGTGCGTCGCGCCGTCCTGGCGCTGGGCGTCATCGGCGTTTCGATCCTGCTCACCGGAGGGTTGGCGCGCATCCTGCCAGGCGGCTTCGTGCCGGACGAGGATCAGGGCATCTTCATGATCAACGTCCAGCTGCCGCTCGGGTCCTCTCTCCAGCGCACCGACGGCGTGCTGCGACAGATCGAAGCCGTTCTCGCACAGACCGAAGGCGTCGATGCCTGCAACGCCATCGGTGGGCTGGGCATGCTCACCAACAGCTTCAGCCCGGAATTCGGCTCATTCTTCTGCCGGCTCAAGCCGTGGGATGAACGCAAGGGCAAGGCGCTGCACGTGGCCGGCATTCAGCGTACCGTCGGCGCGGCGCTCGCCAAGATTCCCGGCGCGGTGGCATTCCCGTTCATGCCGCCGACGATCTCCGGCTTCGGCGCCGCGGGCGGGTTCAACTTCCTGTTGCAGGATCGCAGCGGGACGATGACGGTCGAGGACCTGGGGCGGCAGACCCAGGCGTTCCTGACCGAAGCGCGCCAGCGCCCCGAGCTCGCAAACCTGTTCACCTCTTTCAATCCGACGACACCGCAGATCTCGGTGACCCTCGATCGTGAGAAAGCACGCGAGCTGGGCATCCCGATCAACGATGTGTTCCAGGGACTCTCGGCGTTCATGGGTGGTGCGTACGTCAACGACTTCAACCGGTTCGGCCGCCTCTACCGCGTCTACGTGCAGGCCGAACCGGAATTCCGGGCGCGCCCGGAGAACATCGGCCAGCTGTACGTGCGCAGCAAAACCACGAACGACATGGCGCCGCTGTCCACGCTGCTGCGCGTGACGCCGTCTTCAGGAACCGAGATCACGACGCGATTCAACTTGTTCCGGTCGGTCGAGCTCACCGGTGTGCCGGCGCCCGGCTACAGCTCGCAACAGGCGATGAACGCGCTCGAGTCGGTGGCGCACGCCGTGCTGCCGCCCGAGATGGGGTTTGCGTATTCGGGCATGTCGTACCAGGAAAAAGTCGCGCCGCCCGCGGTCCCGACGTTCATTCTGGCCATCGTCTTCGTTTTCCTGCTGCTCGCCGCGCAGTACGAGAGCTGGCGGCTCCCCTGGGCCGTGCTGCTCGACACGCCGCTCGTCGCGCTCGGCGCGTTTCTGGGCGCCTGGCTGTTCCGCTTCGACAACAACGTCTACGTCCAGGTCGGCCTCATCATGTTGATCGGCCTCGCCGCCAAAAACGCGATCCTGATCGTCGAGTTCGCCAAGATGAAGCACGACGAGGGATCGGACGTCGAGGAGGCGGCGCTCGAAGGCGCGAAGCTGCGCTTCCGTCCGATTCTCATGACCGCGTTTGCCTTCATTCTTGGCTGCGTGCCGCTCATGCGGGCGAGCGGCTCGGGCGCGGCGTCACAGAATGTGATGGGCACGGCGGTCGTATTCGGGATGCTCGTCGCGACGGTCGTCGGGCTGTTCATTATCCCGGGGCTGTTCGCGTGGACCCAACGCTGGAGCTTCGGCAAGAAGTCGACTGAGAGAAGGGCGGCCGAACGGCCGCCTGCTCCAGCGGAGCCCGCCCTCGCCGCAAAGACGACGAGCGCGCACTGATGTCCCGCACCTTCTGGCGGCGGCTGGGGCTGTCACTTCCCGCTCTGGCAGCGGTGGCGTGCGCCGTCGGTCCGAACTTCAAGACTCCGCAAACCGCCACACCAGCGCGCTGGCGCGATTCCACGATATCCACCCAGGACTCGTCGTACGCCAATCTCCCGTGGTGGGAGATTTTGGGCGACTCCACACTGCGAGAGCTCGTGCGCATCGCACTACGGGAGAATCGCGATCTGCGCGTTGCTCTCGCGCGGGTGAATGAGTCACGCGCGCGGCTCGGGATTCAACGGCTCGAGTTCCTGCCACAGATCGACGTCAACGGACGGTTCGCCAAGGTCCACGTCAGCGACTCGTTGCTGGGCCTGCGGACCGGCACCTACAACTTCTTCGAGCTGGGCGCGAGCGTCAGCTGGGAGCTCGACTTTTTTGGCCGCTTGCGCCGGCTGAACGAATCGGCCAAGGCCGGCCTGCTGGCCAGCGAGTATGCGCGCCGGGCGGTCATCATCACGGTCGTCGGTGATGTCGCGCGGGCGTATCTCGAGCTGCGGGATCTCGATCGGCAAACACTCATCGCGGACTCCATGGTCCAGCAGCGGCGGCAGTCGCTGGATCTGGCGCGGTCACGGTTCGAGGGCGGGCTGACCTCCGAGCTCGATATGCGACAGGGCGAGGCCGAGCTGGCCAATGCTGAGGCGCGCGCGGCGGATCTGCGCCTCCAGGGCAGCCAGAAAGAACAGGAGCTCAACGTCTTGCTGGGACGCATGCCGGGCACGGTCCCGCGCGGCGCCGCGCTCATCAATCAAAACTTCCGCACCCAGATTCCTCCCGGCTTACCGTCGTCGCTCTTGCAGCGCCGGCCGGATATCCGCCAGGCGGAAGCGGAGCTGCGGGCTGCCAATGCGCTGATCG
>DASZNX010000097.1:0-9031 GCA_035551075.1 Gemmatimonadales bacterium
AAAGAGCGGGCCCTCATGCTTTGGGAGATGTGGGCCGACGTCCGCACACGAAGTCTGGATGCAAAGTGATCCATGTTCATAGACAGAGCAGTCGTGGAAGTGGTGGCGGGCACGGGTGGTTCCGGAGCCTCGTCATTTCGTCGCGAAAAGTTCGTCCCGAAGGGGGGGCCGGACGGGGGCGACGGTGGCAAGGGTGGTAGTGTCTACATCAAAGCGGACCCAAACCTCACCACACTGCTCGACTACAGGTATCACACTCGGTGGGTAGCGGAGCGGGGACAGCACGGAAAAGGGAAGAACATGACCGGGAGGTCCGCGGACGACATCTACCTCCCAGTTCCCCCCGGCACCGAAGTGAGAGACGGCAGCACCGGCGAAATCCTGGGTGAGTTGATCCACCCCGATCAGACGCTGCTTGTCGCCAAAGGCGGCCGCGGTGGGCGCGGCAATCAGCACTTCGCGACGCCGACGCACCAGTCACCGCGCGAATGGGAGCCCGGCGAAGAAGGTGAGGAGCGCCGCCTCGAGCTCGTCCTCAAGCTCATCGCCGACGTCGGCCTCCTCGGCGAACCGAACGCGGGCAAGAGCACGCTGCTCTCCGTGATTTCGGCCGCGCGCCCCAAGATCGCCGACTATCCGTTCACCACACTCGAGCCCCACCTCGGCGTCGTGGGGCTCTCGGATCATCGGTCCTTCGTGGTCGCCGACATCCCCGGCATCATCGAGGGCGCGCACGAAGGGAAAGGGCTCGGTCTGCGGTTTCTGCAGCACGTCGAGCGCACGCGCATTCTCGCCGTGCTGATTCCGTCGGACAGTCCTGATCCGCAGGCCACGTATGACTTATTAAGGAAGGAGGCCGCTTCATACTCCAAGGATTTGGCCGCCAAGCCCCACGTGGTCGTGCTCACGAAAGCCGACCTACGCACCACGCACCACGCACCACGCACGCTGCGCACCGCAGGCGCACCGATTGTTGAGATTTCGGCCGTCACGCGACAAGGCGTACCGGAGCTGTTGGAGCAGTTATGGAAGACGCTGAAGTCGTAGCGACCATCGCGCTCTCGCTGGTGCCGGGCGTAGGGCCGCAGCGCCTGCGGCTGATCGTGTCGGCGTTCGGCAGCGCGCAGTCTGCCCTCGCAGCGCCGCAGTCCCGGCTCGAGACCCTCGAGGGAATCGGCCGCGCCGCCGCGACGGCGATCAAAGAGGCCTCGCCGCGCGATGGCGAGCGCGTGCGTGAGCAGCTCGCGCAGCTCGGTGCGCGGGTGCTCCTCCTGGGCGACGCCGAATTCCCGGCACAGCTCGCTGAGATCCGCGACCCGCCGCCCGTTCTGTACGTGTGGGGCGACGTGTCGCTGCTCGCGCGGCCGAGCGTCGCGATGGTGGGGAGTCGGGATCACAGCGCGTACGGCGCTGAGGCGGCACGCATCCTCGCGAGCGCTGTGGCGCCGCGCGCCGTCGTCGTCAGTGGCATGGCGCGAGGGATCGACAGCGTCGCGCACACCGCGGCGCTCGACGCGGGCGGGCGGTCGATCGGCGTCCTCGGCAACGGCTTCGGTGTTTTCTATCCTGCCTGCAATCGCGATCTGTACGACCGCATGGTGCAGTGCGGATGCCTCGTCACGGAGCATCCGCCGTGGGAGAAGCCGCACACGGGATCGTTCCCGAGGCGCAACCGGCTGATCTCGGGGCTTGCCAAAGCGGTCGTGGTGATCGAGGCCGATAGGCACTCGGGCGCGCTGACGACCGCGGACGAGGGAGCCCAGCAGGGGCGCGCTGTCCTCGCGGTGCCGGGTCCCATCACGAGTCGGACCTCGGTCGGAACGAATCGCCTGATTCGTGACGGCGCGAAGCCCGCGTTGTGCGCGGCCGACATTCTCGACGAGCTCGGCATCGCGACAGGCCTGCGCGAGTTGGGCGTCGCACTCTCCACCCCGGCGCCGCGCGTGCCGCCGATCGATCTGACAGGATTGCAGCTCACGTTGTGGAACCGCATGACGACGGAGCCCCAGCATGTGGACGCATTGGTTGGCGCATCCGAGACTCCGGCGGCCGATGTGTTGGGGGCGTTGACCGATCTCGAGCTGCGGGGGCTAGTGCGTCAGGGGCCTGGCATGGTCTTTGGGCTGTGCTGAACTGAGGGGCTGGTTTCCATCGGCAAAAACCCCGCGGCATGGCCGCGGGGTTGGTCCATCCGGGGTGGTTGTGGTGCAAGGCACGCATTGGCACAAGGCATTCGAACTCTACGCGCACATCACGTGGTCGACCCGGTTTCGTGTTCGATCTGTAACCAAGCAACACGCACGGATCGTCACTGAAGCCGTGCTCCGTTCAGCCGAACGTCACAGAATGCGAGTGCTGGCCCAGGCGGCTCTAGCCGATCACGTCCACGTGCTCGTGAGTTTTCGGCCTGATTCCGCCCTGTCTTCGTTCGTTCGCGACGCGAAATCGGAATCCTCGCGGCGAACCGAAACGGTGACGTGGAGCCGCGGGTTTTACGCCGGCTCGATATGCCGAAGTCACATCGACGCCGTCCGAAAATATCTTGGGCGACAATACAGCCATCATCCAAACCTTATCCCGCCCGAGACCACCCACTAGACTAGACCAGCCCCGCGCCCACGCCCGGGTTCCCGAATTGGAAGCTCGCGAGACTAGACCAGTCCCGTCGCCCACACCCGGGTACCGAATTGGAAGCTTGCGAGACTAGACCAGCCCCGCGGCCACGCCGCGGGGTTCCCGAATTGGAAGCTCGCCCTGCTGCCGAAGATTCGTCCGACGTGCCGTTCATGATTCGCTCCATCTGCCTTAGCTTTTTCCTCATGCATCTCTATGTCCACGTTCCGTTTTGCCAGCGCCGCTGCTCCTACTGCGACTTCTCCATCGCAGTCCGGAAGCGCATCCCGGCTGATGGATACGTTGATGCAATTCTCAAGGAAGCCCAACCGCTGGCGGACGTTGAGATCGATACCCTCTACTTCGGCGGTGGAACGCCTTCGCTTCTTCCTTCGGACGCGATCAGTCATCTGGTGAACCAGCTCGCCCCATCAATCCGCAATCCGCAATCCGCAATCCGCAGTATTGAGATCACGCTCGAAGCCAACCCCGAAGATGTCACCCCAGAGCACGCAAAGGCCTGGCGGGTTGCGGGAGTAAATCGGGTAAGCCTCGGCGCTCAGTCGTTCGACGACACGGTTCTCAAATGGATGCACCGCTCGCACGACGCTGCGCGAATCGGAGCCGCAGTGCATGCGCTGCGCGGCGCGGGGATCGAAAACATTTCGCTGGACCTGATTTTCGGACTGCCGGAGGAGTTGCATCGGGACTGGGATCGTGACCTGGAGATGGCGTGCGCCCTCGGCACGCCGCACCTATCGCTGTACGGGCTCACGATCGAGCCGAGAACGCCGCTCGACCGATGGATTTCGCGCGGTGCGACCAAGGCTCCCGACGATGAGCACTACGCCGCGGAGTATTTGGCCGCCCACCGGCGGCTGACGGCTGCGGGGTTTGAGTTTTACGAAGTCTCGAACGCGGCTCGCGACGGCTTCCGCTCGCGCCACAATTCGGCCTACTGGTCGGGGAAGGCGTACGTAGGACTGGGACCCGCGGCCCATTCGTTCGATGGCCGCACGCGCCGCTGGAACCTGCGAGCCTGGGAATCGTATCGCCGTGCGATTGCCGAGGGCCGATCGACGATCGAGTCCGAGGAAACACTGACGTACGAGCAGCAGGAATTGGAGCGGCTCTATCTCGCCCTGCGCACGTCAGAGGGTTTACCGGTTACAGCCCGTTACCGCCCCTTGCCGCCCTTTACGGCCTGGCTGGTGGAGCACGATGGAAGGGTTAAGTGCACACCGGAAGGCTGGTTAAGATTAGATTCTCTGGTGAGCGACTTGGCTATGCATTCCGAGACCCCACGATGACAGCGCCATTGACCGAGCGAGAGCGCGCGGTTCTCGAGGCCGTAATCGAGACGTACGTGCAGACCGCCGAGCCGGCGGGCAGCCGGACGATCGCGAAGCGCTATCAGCTCGGGCTGTCGCCCGCGACGATTCGCAACACGATGAGCGACCTCGAAGACAAGGGCTATCTGTACCATCCCCACACATCGGCCGGGCGCATTCCGACCGATCTGGCCTACCGGGTCTACGTCGACTACCTGATGCGCCCGCCTGCCGTCGCGCCCGCGCAGGCGCAGCACATCCGCGGCGAGCTCGAGGGCCAGCGGGCCGCGATCGAGGCCATTCTGTCGCGCGCGGCGCAGGTGCTGGGGGTGCTCACCAACGAGCTCGGTGTCGCGGTGAGTCCTACTATTGAAGAAGCCGTGCTCGATCGGCTCGACCTGTTGCAGGTCTCAACCGAGCGGCTGCTGCTGGTGCTTGCGCTCCGGAGCGGCGCGGTGCGGACGATCTTCGTCGAAGTGCCCGCCGAGCTGGCGGCCGACGTGGTGCAGAAGGTGACGGTCGTGCTCAACGAACGGTTGGCCGGTCTGACGCTGAAGGAGATTCGCGCCACGCTGTCCGACAGGCTGCGCGACGCGGGATCGTCCGAACCCGGATCGTCCGAGCTGCTGAACATCTTCATTCAGGAAGCGGGAGAGTTGTTCGACGTCCCGGTCGCGCCGACGAGCAGCGTCCTGCTGGGCAGCACGCAGGGCCTCGCGGGCCAGCCCGAATTCTCGACGCGCGAACAACTGCAGGGCTTGCTCGATGTGACCGAGCGGCGCGATCTGCTGCGTGAGGCGATCACCGCGCGCAGCGGCGAAGGTCTGACGATCACGATCGGGCAGGAACATGCGGACGCTCGCCTCTCATCGTTCACGCTCGTCACCTCGACGTATCGGTTTGGTCCGCTCAGCGGCGTGATCGGCGTGATGGGGCCGACGCGCATGGCGTACGACAAGATCGCCGCGCTTGTCAATCACACGTCGCGGCTGGTAGGGGAGCTGCTCGAATAAGATGAAGCAAGATTTCTACGACGTCCTCGGCGTCGCGCGCGACTGCACCGAAGTCGACATCAAGAAAGCGTACCGCAAGCTCGCCATGGAGTGCCACCCCGACCGCAACAACGGCGACAAGGCGGCCGAGGAAAAGTTCAAGCTCGTCACCGAAGCGTACGAGGTGCTGCGCGATCCGGAGAAACGCGCGGTGTACGATCGCTACGGTCACCAGGGACTGCGCGGCGGCGGGGCCGGCGGCGGCTTCAGCTCCATGCACTTCGACTTGTCCGAAGCCCTCATGGTGTTCATGCGCGACTTCGGACTTGGTGGCAGCGCGGGCGGTGGCTTCGGCGGTCTCGAGAATCTCTTTGGCGGTGGGCAGCGGCGCGATCGCCGCCGTGGGCACGACATCAAGGTCGGCCTGAAGCTCACGCTCGCCGAAGTCGCGACAGGCACGACGAAAACGATGCGCATCAAGAGTCTCGAAACGTGTCCCGAGTGCTCCGGCACCGGCGCGAAGTCCGGCACCCAGCCGACACCCTGCGGCACGTGCGGCGGAAGCGGCGAAGTGCGGCGCCAGGCGCAGTCGCTGTTTGGTCAGTTCCTTACGGTTTCGCCCTGCCCGACGTGCGGTGGCGAAGGCACGGTCATCCGCAGTCCGTGCGACCGTTGCGCTGGTGACGGAAGAGTGAAGGGCGAGAAGACGATTCAGATCGACGTACCCGCAGGCGTCGCGGACCATCACTACCTGACGCTCCGCGGGCAAGGAGTCCCGGGCCCGCGCAACGGCCCGCGCGGCGACTTGATCGCGGTGCTCGACATCAAGGAAGACCCACGCTTCGAGCGCCACGGCGACGATCTCGTCTATGACCTCGGCATCACGTTCACGCAAGCTGCGCTGGGCGCGGAGGTCGAGGTGCCGACGCCATATGGCCAGACGAAGCTGCGACTCGAGCCGGGCACCCAGACGGGCATGGCCTATCGCCTGCGCAACAAGGGCCTCCCGCGGCTCGGCGAGGGCGGGCACGGCGACCTGCACGTTCGCGTCCACGTCTGGACGCCCTCCCGGCTCACCCCGGAGCAGCGCAAGTTGCTCGAGAAATTGAGCGAGATCGAAGAGCCGGTGCCGGAAGAGTCCAGCGGCAGCAACTTCTGGGATACGGTGCGGCGCGCACTGGGACTCGAGGAAGAGCACGAGCCCGGCCCCCGGCGGCGCCGCGGAGCGGAAGAGTGAGCGGGTCCTGCATCTTCTGCAAAATCGCCGCGGGTGAGATACCGGCGACCGTGGTGAAACGGGCCGATGGAATGCTGGCGTTCAAGGACCTCAGCCCCCAGGCGCCGACGCATCTGCTGGTCATCCCGACGACCCACGTCAGCTCACTCAACGATGCGAAGGACGCTGCCAACCTGGGCAAACTGCTTGCCTTTGCCCGTGATGTCGCGAAGGACGCTGGGATAAGCGATAAAGGCTATCGAGTGGTGTTGAACACGAACCCCGATGGGGGACAAACGGTTTTTCATCTCCATTTGCATGTGCTGGGTGGCCGTGCGATGCGCTGGCCACCGGGCTGAAGCAAGGTTGCATCGAGCGTATCGCTACGCTAACTTGATGCGTCTCTAACCACTTAGCACAACAAGGAGCTCCATGCCGGAAGTCATCATTCACGATGACGAAAGTTTTGAGCGTGCGCTCAAGCGGTTCAAAAAGAAGTGTGAAAAAGCCGGGATTCTGGCGGACCTGCGGAAGCATCGTCACTACGAAAAGCCCAGTGAGCGTCGCAAGCGCAAGATGAATGCGGCGCGGCGGAAGAATCGCAGGCCGCGCTACGCCTGAATGGTGGCTTCTCCGGGATTAGCTGAACGGTTGC
Source organism: Gemmatimonadales bacterium (assembly GCA_035551075.1). Lineage (GTDB taxonomy): Bacteria > Gemmatimonadota > Gemmatimonadetes > Gemmatimonadales > GWC2-71-9 > 20CM-2-65-7. The sequence goes on from DASZNX010000097.1 coordinate 6,808, forward strand.
GCGCCGCGATGAACCAAGCGAGAAAACAACGCGATCAGGCGCGCACCCTCCTCCTCTCCACCATCCTCTCTGAAGTCAAAAACCGGGAAATCGAGCTCAACCGACCGCCGACCGACGACGAAACCGTCGAAGTGGTGCGGCGTGGGATCAAGAAGCGCCGCGAGGCCGCCGAGGCCTACGAAAAGGGCGGCCGCGCCGAGCTGGCCAATACCGAGAAAGCCGAAATCAAAGCGCTCGAGGAATTTCTGCCCGCCGCTGTGCCGCCGGAGGAAATTCGCGCTGCCGTGCGCGAGGCGATCGCCGGTGGCGCGCAGGACCTCGGCAAGGTCATGGGGATGGTGATGCCGCGCTTCAAGGGGCGCGCCGATGGCAAAGTCATCAACCAGATAGTGCGCGAGGAGTTATCGACCAAGTCTTAGAAACACTCGAATTTCCCCAGGCGCTGGCGCGTGTGGCGGAACACGCCGCCGGTCCTCTGGGAGCGGCACGCATCGCAGCCCGTCGTCCCACCACGGATGCCAACGAGATTCGCGAAAGCCTGGCGCAAGTCGCCGAGCTCGCGGCGTTGCTCATCACCGATGACTCGATTCGCGCTGAGCCGGTGCCGGATATCGCGCCAACGCTCGAGCTGCTCGCCGTGCCGGGCAGCGCGCTCGAAGCTCCCGCGTTCGCCGAGCTGACCGTGGCGCTCGCCGCGATGCGCGTGGTGGCAGCCGATCTCAAACGACTACACACGACGCACGACGCACGACGCACGGCTTCGCTGCGTGTCGATCCGCCTGCTAAAGAGCTCGAAACCACGTTGGCGCGCTCCATCTCGCCGGATGGTCAGGTGCTCGACAGTGCTTCGAAAGATCTCGCGCGCGCGCGTGCGCACGTACGCGAGGCGCGCAAGCGAGTGATGGACCGGCTGGGTGCGATTCTGGCTGGCCTCGACAGCACCGAGCGGTCGCCGTACGCGGCGGTCACGGTCCGCGGCGGACGCTATGTCATTCCCATTCGCAGCACGGCACGGAGCCGCGTCGGCGGGATTGTGCACGACGAATCGGCGACGCGCGCGACGCTGTTCGTCGAGCCGCCCGAGATCATCGAGCTGGGCAACGAGCTGCGGTCGGCCGAAGCGGCTGAGCAGCGCGAGGTTCTGCGCGTGCTGCGCGAGCTGACAGATCTGCTGCGGCCGCACCGCGAGACGATCGCCGCGGGATTCGAGATGTGCATCGCGTTCGACGATTTATGCGCGCGGGCGCGATACGCGGTCGAAGTGAATGGTTTTGTACCAGAAATCGGCGGACACCTCAAGATCCGCGGCGGCCGGCATCCGCTGCTCGTGCCCGATAGTTCAAGAATTCTTGAACTGACGAAGCCGGTGGTCCCGTTCGACTTGGAGCTCTTCCCCGACGAATTCACCGTCCTGATTTCCGGTCCGAACACAGGCGGCAAGACGGTGCTCATTAAGGCAGTCGGGTTGCTCGTTCTTTTGGTCCAAAGCGGCGTTATTCCGCCTATCGGCCCGCATTCCGCCTTGCCGGTCTTCACCGAAGTCTTCGCCGACATCGGCGATCGCCAGTCCATCGCCGCGAGTCTCTCGACCTTCTCCGCGCATGTGGCGGTGCTGCGGCAGATCCTCGATCGGGCAGGCGGGGGCTCGCTCGTGCTGCTCGACGAAATCGGCAGCGGGACCGATCCGGCGGAGGGCGGAGCGCTGGCGGCGGCGACGCTCAAGACGTTGACGCGCCGGCGCGCGATCACGTTGGCGACAACGCACCTCGGCGCGTTGAAACAGCTCGCCGCCGAAACCGTCGGCATCGTAAACGCGTCGCTCCAATTCGACGCTGACACGCTCACGCCCACGTACCGGCTCCTGAAGGGCGTGCCGGGACGCTCCTATGGCCTGGCAATCGCGAAGCGCCTCGGCATCGCCGCGGATGTGCTCGCGGAAGCCGAGCGTGCCGTGCCGGATGCGGAGCGCACGCTCGACAAGCTGTTGGCCTCGGTCGAAGCGCGCGGCCGCGAGATGGATGCGCGCGCCGCCGAGCTCGAAACTCGCGCGGCGCAGCTCGAGCTCGAGCGTCAGAACCTCGCCAACGTCGAGAACCTCGCAACCGAGTTGCAGCTCAGAGAGAAGTCTCTCGACAAGGACGCCCGCGAGAAGGCGCGAGCGTATCTACTAGAGGCTCGCAAGACGGTTGAAGCAGCGCTTGCTCAGGCTCGCGCGGCGGTGACC
>DASZNX010000098.1:0-6459 GCA_035551075.1 Gemmatimonadales bacterium
GCGGCCTGTGAGCGTGTTGCCGTTGGCGTCCTTCGTCGTCGCGGTGAGCTGCACCGTGGCGTTCACGGCGATGGTCGCAGTTGCCGGAGCCACCACGACGGACGCGACGGGGACCGGAATGACCGTGATCGCAGCGGTTGCGGACTTGCCCTCGCTGGTCGCCGTGATGGTAATCGGGCCGCCGACGGCCTGCGCCGTCACGAGCCCATTCGCATCGACGGTAGCGATATTTGCGTCACTCGTCGCCCACGTGATGGTACGGCCGGTGAGTGTGTTGCCGTTCCCATCCTTCAGCGTGGCGCTGAGCTGCGCTGTCGCCCCGACTTGAATTGTCGCCGATGACGGACTGACATCCACAGTCGCCACGGGCACGAGCGCCACCGTCACCGACGCCGTCCCACTCTTGCCCTCGCTCGTCGCGGTGATCGTCACGGTGCCGGCGCCGGTTCCGGTCACCAGGCCATTCGCGTCGACCGTGGCGATGTTGGAGTTGCCCGTCGTCCAGGTCACGGTGCGGCCGGTGAGCGGATTTCCATTCGCGTCCTTCGGTGTTGCCGAGAGCTGCGCGGTGCCGCCGATGAGCATGCTGGCGGTGGGTGGGGAGACGTCGACCGATGCGACGGGAACCGGCGTGACCGTAATGGCTGCGGTCGCGCTTTTCCCCTCACTCGTCGCGGTGATCGTGACCGGTCCGCCGATCGCGTTGCCGGTGACCAGACCGTTGGCATCGACCGTCGCGATGGTGGCATCGCTGCTCGTCCAGGTGATCGTCCGGCCGGTCAGCGGATTCCCGTTCGCGTCCTTCGGTGTGGCGGTGAGTTGTTGGGTCGCACCCACGACCACGCTGGCGGTCGTCGGCGAGACGGTCACCGAGGCCACCGGGATCGGAATGACGGTAAGCGACGCTGTCGCGCTCTGTCCTTCACTCGACGCGGTAATTGTGATCGGCCCGCCGGCGGCTACCCCGGTCGCAAGGCCGCTCGCGTTGATGGTCGCGACGTTCGCGTCACTCGTGGCCCAGGTGATCGTGCGGCCGGTCAGCGCGTTGCCGTTCGCGTCCTTTGGCGTGGCCGTGAACTGCTGCGTCGCGCCGGTCTGAATCGTGGCACTGGCAGGAACGAGATCGATGGTCGCGATCGGCACCGGCGACACGGTGATCGCTGCGCTCGCGGACTTACCCTCGCTCGTCGCCGTGATCGTAACCGGCCCGCCGACCGCTTTGGCGGTGACGAGACCGGTGGAGCTCACGCCGGCCACGGTCGTGTCGCTCGACGACCAGGTCACCACCCGTCCGGTCAGCGGCGTGCCGTTCGCATCCCTCGGCGTCGCGGTGAGCTGGACGGTACTGCCGGGATTTAGCGTGGCGGATGTGGGAGTCACATCGATCGACGCGACGCCGGCGCGCGTGTGGCACGTGCCCGTACCGGTGTCGGTGAAGGTGCCGCCCGGGACGGGGACGAATTCCCACGCGTAGCTGGTCGTATCGAGCGTGAACTTCAGGACCCCGTACGTGGTGCCCTGACGCACCTGGCTGTTCGCTCGGATGTTGACCGGGTTCTGCAGGTTGATACCGCCGGTGCCCACGATGAACTCGCGGATGCCGAGGGAATCCGCGACGGCCGTGGGCGATTGTGGCGCGAAACGCTCATAAATTTGCGGGTGCCCGTTGACCACGATATCCGCGTTGTACGCATAGAGCGCGTCCCACAGCGGTTTCACGGACGCCAGGTTGTTTGTTCCGACGGCGGTGAAACGCGGATGGTTCCAGTATGCCAACGTGCACTTTTTGGTGTTGTTCGCGAGCTCATTGCGCAGCCAGAGCTCCTGCGGAGAGCCGGCGGTCATGGTGATCTCGTCGTTGAGCACCATGATGTGCCAGCCACCGAGATCGTAGCTGTAGTAGTACTTGAGCGAATCGCCGCCGTTGGGCTTGAAATAGGTATAGAAGCCCGACGCTCCCGCCTGCTTGTACTCGTTCTGGCCGACCGCCGGCCGCGTGCGTCCCTTGTTCCGTCCCCACGAGGGTCCGTAGCAGTTGTTGAAATTGGTCAGGCTGGCGTTGCCGTTGGTGTTGTCGCCGGTCGTGTAAACTGTTGCCGTCGGATAGTTATCGAGCAGGAGGCCGGTAGCTTCGTCGTTCGTTCGGTCGCAGCGCGCGATGTTGCCAGCGCCGATCAGGGTTTGTGGTCCAGTCGTGACGTCGGCGAGGAGAGGTGGCGGTGGTGGCGGAATCTCGGTGGTCGATGGAGCAATGGGATTGTTGCTGTCGTTGCATGTCGTGAGCAGCAAAAGGGGCAAAGCCCGGGCTGCACGGCTGACGCCGCGGAAGCGGGGAGGCATTTGTCCGTCCGAGGTTCAGGGTCTAGGGCGTTACGACCTGGCACAGGTACGGCGTCAGCGCGCCGGAGCGGTGCAAGCCGGGTGCCGGATGTTGCAGGACTGCAGCACATTGAGCAGTCACAACTTGCGACTTCCCGCAATGCGCGCCTGCGGGCCGAGTGTTTCGGCCCGCAGGCAAGACTGCATCGGGGAGCTACACCTTTTGAGTTAAATCCTCAGGCTTAGTGGCAATTACCGGATCCGTGGTCCGAGAAGCCGAAACCTGGCGCCGGGATGAAATCCCAGATGTAGCTGTCGGGACCCAGCGTCAGCTTCAACACACCAAGAGCATCGGAAACGGCTTCGGTATTGGGCGCGATCGCTGTCGGCATCGAGCTCGCGTAGCCTCCCACACCCACGTTGAACTCCCGGATGCCGCGCGCCGCATCCGGGTTCGCGCCCGGGTCCTGGGGCGCAAACCGCTCATAGTCATACTGCTGCCCGTTGAGGACGATCTCCGCTCGCGCGGCGTACAAATCGTTCCAAATCGGGAGGACGCCCGAGGCACTGAGCCAGCTCGGATCGTCGGACGAGAAGAACAACGGATAATGGAACATGGCGATCGTGCACGGCTTGGTGTTCGCCGCGAGATCCGCCTTGAGCCACTGTTCCTGAACCGATCCGCTGCCCGAGTTGACGGACGCGGTGTTATTCAGGACGATCACGTGCCAGTAGTTGCCGAGGTCGAAGCTGTAGTAACCCTTGCCCGTGTCGCCCGCCGCGGCGCCGAAATAGCCGAAGTACCCGCTCGCCCCCGCGACGTCGTACTCGTGATTGCCGATCACCGGATGCGTTCTGGCCTTGGCGCGGCCCCAGGTCGGGTTGTAACAGTTCGTGTAGTTCGCCGCGCTGCCGCTCGGGTTCACATTGTCTCCCAGCACGAATACGCTGCCCGGCAGCGTGTCGATGATCTCCGCCGTGGCTTCGTCCTCGTCGGTGCCGCACGACGCGATGTTTCCAGAGCCCGAGAAGACGATGACGCTGCTCGGGTCGAGCACCTTCACGAGGAACTGCGCAGAGCCGCTGGCGCCGAACTTGTCGGTGACCGTGACGTGAGTCGTGTACTGCCCGGGCGTCGCGAAAATGTGGCTACCGGTGATCGGACTCTGTGTGTCCGAGCTACCGGCGTCGCTCGCACCGTCGCCCCACGTGATCGTGTAGGCCCACGGGTTGTCGGTCGCGCCGGGATCGCTGAACGTGACCCGCAAATTCATCGCGGTTCCGCCCACCACCGACTGATCGGGACCGGCGTTCACCACCGGCGGCATGTTGCCGATCGTCACGCTCGTCGAGGCGGGAGTGCTCGCAGCTCCTTTGGCGTCCGTGACCGTGAGAGTCACGGTATACGTGCCCGGCGGATACGTATGCGTGACCGTGGGGGTCGTTGCCGTCGTGCCGTCACCCAGGTCCCACGCATAGGACAATGGATTGTTGTTGTCCGGATCGCGAGAAGCGGTGCCGTCGAGCGTAACGGACCCCTGTGAGTTGTACGGGCCGCCCGGATTCGCGACCGGCGCCTGGTTGGGAAGCGGGGTGCTCGACACGCACAGCGCGCTCCCCTGGTCGGTGAACGTGCCGCCCGTGACGGGCATGAACTGCCAGTCATAGCTCGTGGGCCACAACGTCATCTTGATGACGCCGTAGCTCACGTTGCTCCGTACCTCGCTGTTGGCGATCGGATTGCCTGGCCAGCTGTAGAGCGAATTGCCGCCGGTGCCGACGACGAACTCGCGAATGCCGCGCTGCGTATCCAGCACACCGGTCGGGGTTTGAGGTGCGAACCGCTCGTAGTCGTGGTCGTGGCCGTTGATCACGACGTCCGCGCCGTAGTCGTACAGCGCTTGCCAGATCGGTTGTGTCTCGATCGTGCTGCCGTTGCCACCCGAGCTGAAGCGCGGATGATGCCAGTACGCGAGGGTGCAGGTCGTTGGGTGAGCGGCGAGATCAGCCCGAAGCCACTGCTCCTGGGGCGAGCCGGCGCTCATGTCCAGGCTCGAGTTGATGACGATGATGTGCCAGGCGCCGAGCTGATAGCTGTAGTAGCCGACGCCCGAGTCCCCGGCGGCCGCGCCCCAATAGGCGAAATAGCCCGGCGCCCCGGCGGCGACGCCGTGATTGTACTCGTGATTTCCCGTCGCGGGACGCGTGCGCGCCTTGTGCCGGCCCCAGGATGGATCGAAACAATTCATGTAATCGGACAGTGAGCCGTCGGGGTACGCGCCATCACCAAAGGTCGCGACCTGACCGACGATTCCGTCGAGGACGCGAGCCGTGCCCTCCTGGCTTGCCCGCGAGCAATCCGCGATATCGCCCGCGCCCGCGAGTACCGCAGGACCGGACGATCCCTGAACGGTGATGACGGATGTGCCGGTCTGTCCCTGACTGGTCGCGGTGATGTTCGCGGTACCCGCCGAAACGCCGACCACCGAGCCGGACGCGCTCACATTGGCGATGCCCGGCGCGCTGCTCGCCCATGTGAAGCTCGCGCCGGAAATCGGATTCCCGTTCGCATCCTTTGCCTGCGCCGTGAGCTGGAGTGTGGCGTAGGTCTGGATCGTGGCGCTTGACGGCGACACGTCGACCGACGCTACGGGCACCGTCGTTACCGACACGGCTGCTGCTCCGCTCTTGCCCTCGCTGGTAGCGGTGATGGTGACCGGTCCGCCCGCTTTCTTACCCGTGACGAGTCCCGTATTGCTGACGATCGCGATGCTCGTGTCACCACTCGTCCACGTCACCACACGGCCGCTGAGCGGATTACCCGCCGCGTCCTTGGGCGTCGCGGTCAGCTGTACCGTACCGCCGACGAGAATGCCGGCCGTCGCCGGGGTGACGTCGACCGACGACACTGGAATGCGCGAGTGGCATGCCGCCGAGCCGGTATCGCTGAAGGTTTGACCGGCGATCGGGACGAATTGCCAGGAGTACGTGTCGACGTCGAGACTCAGCTTCAACACGCCATACGAGGTCCCGCGGATGACGCTGTTGGGTTTTGCGCCACCCGGGTTCTGGATGTTCTGGCCCCCGGTTCCCACGATGAACTCGCGGATGCCCTTTGCCGGGTCAGCTGCGCCGGTCGGCGACTGCGGGGCGAACCGTTCATAGTTGTCGTAGTGCGCGTTGATCACGATGTCCGCCCCATGGGCGTACAGCGTGTCCCAGAACGGCTTCACCGATGCGAGGTTATTCGTGCCCGTAGAACTGAAGCGCGGGTGATGCCAGTACGCGAGGATGCATTTCCCCGCGTTCTGAGCGAGATCACTCACCAGCCACTGCACCTGGGGGGAAGTCGGGGTCATCGCGATGTTGTCATTGAGCGCAATGACGTGCCAGGCTCCGACGGTATAGCTGTAGTAGTACTTGGCGGAGTCGCCGCCGGCGGTGCCGAAATAGCGGAAGAACCCCGAGGCGGCAGCCGTCTTATAATCCATCTCGCCCACGCTCGGCCGCATCCGCGTTTTTGCCCGCCCCCACGACGGACCAAAGCAGCTCGTGTAATCAGTGAGCGACGCATTGCCGTTGATGTTGTCGCCGACCGTGAAGACGGTGGCGGTCGGGTTCGCGTCGAGCAGCGCCGCCGTCGCTTCGTCGTTCGTGCGATCGCAGCGCGCAATGTCGCCGGCGCCGATGAGCAGTGCTGCCGACGGGCTTGCGGCGTCTGCGCTGATCGGTCGGGCGACTGGAATAGTCGGCGATGAAGCGGGAGTGGGAGCGGGAGGGGGAGGGGGAGGGGAAACGTTTTCCTGACACGTCGTGAGCAGCAGCAGGGCAAGGGCCCGGGCTGCGCGGCCGAGGTGGGCTGCGCGCGATCGCATTGGTCCTTCCGTGTTTCGGGGTCCAGGGGGCCGGCAACTGTTGATGCCGAGATCAGCGAGCGCCGCTATAGCAAAGTGAGTGCCCTAGGTGGTCACTCACACGACATTGAGTCCCTTCCACTTGCAACTGCGCGCAATCGAGCTGTACGCAAGCTGTGCCGGTCCGCAGGCAAGACTGGAAGGCGCCTGCTACACGTCGTGGTGGATTGTGCTGGGAAAGGCTCAACCTGTGGGCATTTATACAGGGTATGGAAGTTGCCCAACA
>DASZNX010000099.1:0-4628 GCA_035551075.1 Gemmatimonadales bacterium
CGCCCGAGGCACTCAACAAGCTGAGCTGATCGCGCGATTTAGCAGGCGCGAGGCCGGATAACCGCACTCCGACGAGTCGGGCGGGGACGCGGCGCGCCTTGCGGAGCCCGCGGAGCAGCTCGTGCGCCACGCGCAGGATCACTCGATCCGAGACCACGGGCTCAGGGAACGTGCGTTGCGCCGATCGCGTCTTGAAATCCCAGTCGCGCAAGCGTACGGCCACAGTTCGCGCCGTCAGCCCGTCACCACGCATGTCGGACGCCGCGCGAGTAACGAGGCGCAGCAGCTCGCGCTCGATGTCCGAATCCTCGTGCAGATCTTTGCCAAATGTCTCATCGCGACTGATCCCGCGGTTCATCGTGCGATGGAAGACATCAGCGTCATCGATGCCATGCACGCGGTTCCAGAGCCACGTCGCCTCGCGTTTACTCATCCAGGCCTGCAACGTCGCGAGATCATGGCGCAACAGATCCTCGACGGTGACGAGACCGCGCGCGGCGAGACGCGCCTGAAACTTCGGGCCTACCAGGGGAATGTCGGCGAGTGTGCACGATCGGAGGAACGCTTCCTCGCTGCCAGGTTCGATGATCAGCACCCCGTTGCCATCGCGGCTCGGCTTGGCTCGATCGACCGCCATCTTCGCGATCAGCTTATTGGTTCCGCCGCCGATCGAGAGCGTCAGGCCGGTGGCTTCCTTCACACCGGTGCGAACACGGTGCGCTGTGGCCTCGAGTGACTCATGATGATAGACGCCTTCCGTACCCGTGAGATCGAGATACCACTCGTCGATGCTTGCGCCTTCTACGATCGGCGCAAACTGGAGCAGTGCCTCGCGAATCTCGCCGCTCTTCTTGATGCACGCCTTGAATGGGACAGGGACACACATAGCGTCGGGACAGAGGCGCAAGGCGCGCGCGATCGGCATGGCCGAGCGGACGCCGAACTTGCGGGTCTCATAGGAGGCGGAGCAGACCACTCCGCGGCTGTCGCGGGAGCCACCCACGATGAGAAGAGTCGCCCGGCCCGCGCCCTCGGGATCGACTGCGCGGGCGACGGCGACGTAGAACGCGTCGGCATCGGCGAGCAGAATGCGACGCATTCCCGAAGATATACCGAAGTCTAGGCTACGTCCACACTGAGGCCTTCTTCGCCCAGGGCGTATCTCGATATCGCGTCTTGAAGGCGTCGCCCGTCGCTTTCAAAGACGCGGGATTGCCGGTCGCTTTGTACGGCGCCACGCCGGCCCAATACAACGCTTCCGCTGCGGTGTCGGTATTCGGCAGCTGCGCAACGATCTCTTTGAAGCGGCGCTCAGCCTCCGCCCACTGCTGTTCGTCGAATGCCAGGCGCGCGCGTCCCAGCATCAGCTGAGCCAACAAATCGTCGGCAGGCAGAAAGCCTTCGATACGATGGTGCTCGACGCCATTTGAGTCGAGCAACAGAATCGCCGGCGTCCAAGGCGCTTTGTAGCGCTCGGCGTACTGCCTGAAGGCCTGCGGGTCCTGCTTCACGTGCGCTCGCGCGGCGATGAAGTTTTCGTTGACAAAGCGGACCACGCGAGGATCCGGCCACACCTCGGCATCCAGCCGAGCGCAGCCGCTTCACATTGGCGCGGCGCTGAAGTCCAGAAGTACCGGTTTTTGCCGGGTTTTGGCGTCGTTCAGAACCTGATCGACATCGTGACGAAAATTGATGGGCATAGGTCCCCCCCCGGAGTCTTCTGTAGTACCCCGATTCCGCTATTTTCTTGGCCCATGAGCAAAGGCACCATAGGAATCCTGACGGGGGGCGGCGACGTCCCGGGACTTAATCCCGCGATTCGCGCGATCACCATCCGCGCGCTGCGCGACGGCTACAACGTCATCGGCATCCGCCACGGGTGGGGTGGTCTGGTCGATTATTCCCGTGACAAAGGCGCGGACAACAGCGAGCAGATTCTTCCGCTCACCGAGGCGATCGTGAATCGTGCCGGCCGCACCGGCGGCACGTTTCTGCACACCTCGCGCACGCGGCCCAGTCATTTGCCGAAGGAGCGCGTCCCACCGCATCTCGCTGGAACATACCCCGATAAGGTCAACGATGCGACGAAAGACGTGCTCAAGAATCTCGAGCACATCGGCGTCGACATCCTGATCCCGATCGGCGGCGACGACACGCTCAGTTACGGCAAGCGCCTGCACGATGAAGGCGTGAACGTCGTCGCGATCCCGAAGACGATGGACAATGACGTCTATGGAACGGACTACTGTATCGGCTTCAGCACCTGTGTGACGCGGACCATCGAGCTGACGCACCGGCTGCGGACATCGGCCGGCTCGCACGAGCGGTTTCTCGTGATCGAGGTGTTTGGCCGGTACGCCGGCTTCACGGCACTGCTACCGACGATGGCCGGAGCGGCCGACCGCTGCGTCATCCCCGAATACCCGGTCGAAGTCGAGCACCTCGCCGAGCTGTTGACGATCGATCGCAACAAGAATCCGAGCCGCTATTCGGTCGTGCTGATCTCCGAAGGTGCGCGGCTTACCTCGCACGAGGGCATGAGCTTCGAGGGCGAGGAAACCGACATGTTCGGCCACCGCAAGTTGGGCGGGATCGGCGACCGCATCGGCGCGGCGCTCAAGGAATCCTCGGCGAAGTACAACAACGGCCGGCGGATCGACGTGGTCAATCAGCGGCTCGGATATCTCGTACGCTCGGGCGACCCCGACGCGCTCGATTCGATCGTGCCGATGGCGTTCGGGAACCTCGCCCTCGATCTGGTGAGACGCAAGGAATACGGCCGCCTGGTCAGCATTCACCGCGGCTTCTACGACAGCGTCCCGCTGGCGAGCGTAACCAGCGAGAAGAAAGTCGTGGATGTCTCCAAGTACTACAACACCGAGCGGCTGCGCCCGATTTATCAGTTCGACGGCGCGCCGCTGTTCATCATGACGAGCGACTGGAAGACGCCGAGACCCGACTGAGCACTTGTCCCTCAATGTCGGGTTGATCGGCTTCGGGTTAGGCGGACGCGTCTTTCATGCGCCGGTGATTCGGGCCGTCGAGGGATTGCGGCTGGCGGCCATCGTGCTCCGACACGGCCCGCCGGATCCGCTCTATCCCGATGTCGAGTTCGTTCGGAGCGTCGATGAGCTGTTGACCCGCCGCCTCGACCTCATCGTTGTCACGACCCCCAACACGTCCCATCATCCCATCGCGAAACAGTGTCTCCTGGCGGGGCACCACGTCGTCGTTGACAAGCCGTTCACCGTCACGATGGCCGAGTCTGAGGATCTGGTGCGGACCGCGCGCGCGCAACGCCGCATTGTGACCGTTTATCAGGACCGGCGGTACACCGGCGACTTCGCCACCGTGCAGAAAATCGTTGCCGAGGATGCGGTCGGCCGAGTCGTGAGTTATGAAGCGCATTTCGATCGCTTCCGTCCGGAGCTGCGGGGAGTGTGGCGGGAGCAGGATGTCCCGGGCGCCGGTGTGTGGTACGATCTGGGACCGCATCTCTTCGATCAGGCGCTGCTGCTGTTTGGTCTACCGGAGGCGATCGCTGCCGACATCCGCGGCGAACGCGATCGCGCGGTCGTGGATGATGCCTTCGACGTCACGCTCCACTACCCGCGGCGGCGCGCCATCTTACGCTCGTCGTGCATGGTGCAGCCGGTAGGTCCAACGTGGAGCGTGCACGGCAGCAAGGGATCGTTCATCAAGTATGGCTGCGATCCACAGGAAGGGGCGCTGCGCGCCGGCAGAACGCCCGATGAGCCGGACTGGGACAGCGAGCCGCCGGAGCTGTATGGAAAACTGGTGACTTCTAACGGAACGGAAACAGTACCGACCCTGCGGTCGAGTTTTGCGCGGTATTATGAGAACGTCCGCGACGCCATCCTCGGCAAGGCCGAGCTCGCCGTGACGCCCGAGTGGTCGCTCGACGTGATGCGGGGACTGCTCCTGGCGATCGAAAGCAGCCGGCAACGGAGAGTGCTTCCTTGGCCCCACGCAACATGAGACCCTGGCGGTTTGTCCTGACGGGCGGCGTGGTAGCGGGGACACTCGACATCGTCTATGCGATCGTGTTCTGGGCGATCAAGCGTGGGGTGGCACCAGAGCGCATTCTCCAGCGAGTCGCCGCCGGGGTGCTGGGCAGCGCGAGCATGACGGACGGCTGGGCATCCGCGGCGCTTGGCCTCTTCTTCCAGTACTTCATTGCGATAGCGATGGCCGTTGCCTACTTCCTCGTTGCCAGGCGTTGGTCGGCCCTGTGGCAGCGTCCACTGCTGTACGGCGCGGTGTACGGGCTGCTGCTCTATTTCATCATGAACTACATCGTGGTGCCGCTCTCCGCGGCGGGACCTGGATCGAAGGACCCGTTGTGGATTGCGCTGAGCATCGCGGTCCATGCGCTCTGTGTCGGCATTCCGTGCGCGATCTTTGCCAGGCTCGCGATCCAGGCCGACACCAAGATCTCAGTCACGGCCGTCTGAATGGCAAATCGTCCGTACATCCTGAACGAGCTGACGTGGAAAGGCGTGCGCGACACGCGCTACGAAGTCGCCGTGCTCCCCTGGGGCGCGACCGAGGCGCACAACTATCACCTTTCGTACACGACCGACAACATTCTCACCGAGGCGATCGCC
>DASZNX010000100.1:0-2931 GCA_035551075.1 Gemmatimonadales bacterium
CCCTTGAGCAGCGCGAACGTGACGCCGCGCTCGCCCGTCGAGAACGCTCGGGCGAGAATCGGCAGGTCTTTCCCAACGAGCTGCTCCTGGAGATTGATCGTGTTCGTCGAGACGACGGTGCGCTCACCGTTAACGCGCGCCCACTCGAGCGCGGGCACGAGATACGCGAAGGATTTGCCCACGCCTGTTCCCGCCTCGAGCAACGCGACGCCGCCCGAGTTGTAGGTGTCGGCGATGTAGGCCGCCATGTCACGCTGTCCGGGGCGATCTTCGAATGCCGTTCTGCCCAACACGCGGGCTACAGGACCAGATTCGGTGAGCAGGTTGGCGATGTCGAGGGAATCGAGGTTTTCGAGGTGGCGCGTGCGCGGGCACTCGACCACGATGTAGAGCTCGGAGACCGCGTTGTTGACGATGCCGAAGCCGACGCCTTCGTCGTGCAGCCGCGCCGCTACGTGGAGATCCGCGCCCGACGGCTCGAGAAATCCGCTGGGATGGTTGTGGAGCAGCATTTCGCCGCGGGATGCCACGCCGGGCAGCGCGAGCACGGCGTCGATCGTGCCGCGCGCCACCACGCGCGCGTCGGTGAGCGTGCCGTTGGGATCGGCACGGACCACGAACGACACCTCGCGCCCGTGGGCCGCGGCGATTTCGTCCTGCAACAGACTCCGCGCGGCCGCAGCGAGGCGTTCGATGCTCACGTCTTGAGCTCTTTTTTCTTCGCCGCGGGAAAGAGCACGTTATTGAGAATCAGCCGATAGCCCGGTGAATGAGGATGCAGCGACAGGTCGGTGGGAGGATCACCGATCTGATGTTGCGGGTCCTCGGGATCGTGGCCGCCGAAGAAGGTCCAGGTCCCCTTGCCCAGATCGCCATGGATGTACTTCACCCACGGCGCGCCCTCTTCGTCGCCCATGATGGTGACGCCCGGCTTGAGCCGGTTGCGCATGAACGATGTCGTGAGTCCGTAGAAATCGGGGATCACTTCCCGATGACTCTGCACGAGCATCGTCGGCACGGGATCGATCTTGGCACTGAAGTTGAACAACTTGAACGCCCCCAGCGGCTGGCGGCGGGAGCCGCCGTTCACCTGATGGCCGTCGATGTCGGAGAAGCTCGCGACCAAAGGATTGGGCTCGAGATGCCCGCCGGTAAACGCAAACGACTTCGACCAATCGAGCTTCGCATCGGCGTCGGGATCGATCGGCGTCCCATCGGCGAACGTCGCCGCGATGTCGACGTGCTCGGCCGCCAGCGCGAGGTCGATCGTTTCGGTCGCCGTGCACATCGCGAAGAGAAAGCCGCCGTCCTCGACGTAACGGTGAATGCCGCGCGCGACCGCCTTCTTCAAGTCCGGCACCGTTTGGTAGCCGAGCCGCCGGGCCATCTCCGAATTGCGTTGCACCATGTCGGCGAGCCACGGCATGCCGGAGTAAATGAGGAAGAACTTCGAGTACTGCCCGGTGAAATCCTCATGGTGCAGATGCAGCCAGTCGAAGTTCTTGAGCGCACCGGTGATGACTTCCGAATCCCAGATCTTGGTGAACGGAATGCCGGCGTACTGCAATGCCATGGTCACGGCGTCGTCCCACGGCGCGGCGTTGGGCGGCGCATAGACCGCCACTTTCGGGGCCTTCTCGAGCGGGACCGCATCCATGTTGTTCGCTTCGATCTCGCCGCGGATTCCCGTCACCCCGCTATCCACCGGCTCGGCGCGAATCCCGTTCAGCGCCGCGTCACGCCGCAAGGCGTCGAGATCGGGAATCAAAAAGGAGCCGCCGCGATAGTTGAGGAACCACTCCGCTTTGAGACCCGCCTGGATCGCTCGGTACGTCAGTCCGTACGCCTTGAGGTGGTCGGTCTGCGCGTCATCCATCGGGATCAGCAGCGACGGTGAGAGGCGGTAAGGGGCAGTAAGGGGCGGTAGAAGGCCGCCGAGGCTTATGGCTCCGAGTCGCTTGACGAATTCGCGCCGCTTCATGATTTCGGAATCATTCCCTTCGCGCGGTCGAGCTCGCGACGCGCCTCGGGGATCACGGCGCTGTTGGGATACGTCAGGATCAGATGCTCAAGGTGTGGGACCGCATCCGCGGCATGTCCCTGACGAATCAACAAGCGCGACCATTCCAGCTCGGCCGCGGCCGGCGCGGCGCTTTCACCATCGCCGCGGACGATTTCGTCGAACAAGGCGACGGCGGTGACCTCCTGCTGCGGGCCGAGTCGGGCTGCGATCTGACCGGCGAGCAGCAGGATCTCCAGGCGTCCGCCCTGCACCGGCAGCCGCCCGGCGGCGTGGCGCAGCGCGTTGACCGCGCCGGTCGAGTCGCCGCGCGCAAGCGTCAGCAACGCAGCACCGAGCTCCGGACTGGACGGCGCCTGGACCCGCTGGAGCAATGCCATCATCGCCGTGCGATCGGTCGCCGCCGCGCGGTCCGTCGCATATGGCCCCGCGATCCGGAAGGCGTCCATCGCGCTCTTCAGGTCGCCGCGATAGAGAGCGATCCAGCCGCGCTGCGCGACCGCCGCGACACTCGAATCGTCGGCCAGCGCGGTCGTGGCGCGATCGAGCTCGCCCCGGGCGATTCGGGCGCGCGCCAGGGACAATCGCAATGCTTCGCGATCATCGGCTGAGAGTCCCGCGCTGCTGTCGCTCGCCAGCCGATGCTCGACCGCGTCGAGCTGGCCATCGGCGATCAGCAGCTGTAAGAGGGCGACTTGCCCAAAGCCCTGCGGGTCGCCGTGCGACTCGAGGACGCGGCGCGCGGCCACGCGATCGTTCCCCTCCAGCAGCTCGCGCACCGCCTCCGCGCGCGCCCGATCCGCCAGCGGGGACGGGACCAGCTCGGACCAGCGGCTCAGGGCGAGCCCGCGGACACGATGGGCCTCCGGTGTCGTATATCCGGCCGCGAGGTCCGCGAAGCGGCGCAGCGC
>DASZNX010000101.1:0-6928 GCA_035551075.1 Gemmatimonadales bacterium
CCGCGAGCGTGGCGCGCTTGCAGGCGGCGCGCGCAACAGGTGCACGCCGACCCGCGCCCCCGCCCGCGTCGCCCCTGAAACCCCTCGCGGCACCGCGCACGGTGGCGCCGCATGGTGCCGTGATGACCTTCCAACAAGGGCTCAATCTGCCGCGTCGCGTGCCGACGATCCGCATCGGCCGGATCGCTTTCCCCAACGTCGCGATCGGCGTTGTGGCACGGAAGCCGTCAGGCGATCACACGCGCTTCGACCTGGCACGGGCGCGGCTGCTGATCACCGGCGTCGTGATCGATCCCGCCGCGCCGCAGTACCGGGCGCGGCCGCTCTTTGCCGATGGTGTTGTGTTGCAGGCGGACTCGACCGAGTTCCGGCCCGACACCGCGCAAATGGTCCGCGTCGGCGCGCTGGCCATTGACCTCACCGACTCGACGATCACCGTCCACGACTTCGAGCAGGGACCGCGGATCAGCGATGCCGAGTTCCAGCGCCTCAGCCCGTACCGCCGCGAGCGCATCCGGGTCAAGGCCGCGCGGCTTGCCATCCGCGGGATGGACCAGGGCGGCTACAGCCGAGCTGGGGCAATGGTGGCCCGCGCCATCGAGCTCGACTCGCTTCGGTTCGAGATCCTCGATGACAAGCGCAAGCCGCGGCGGCCGGGCCCGCGTGTGCCATCGCGCACGCCGCAGGGCTGGTTCTCGTCCCTGGAGAATCGCGTCGCGGTGGACACCATCCGGGCGACCGACGCCACCGTCATCTACGAGGAGTTCAAAACCGGCCACGACCGTCCCGGGCGTCTGACGATCGACGACGTGGATCTGACGGCGCTGCACGCGCGACACGAACCCGGCCGGCGCAGCGCATCGGACAGCATGTCGCTGGAGATCCGCGGGAAGCTGATGCAACAAGGGGATCTGCGCTTGGCCATTACCACGCCACTCGATGCCGAACGGATGACGATGTGGGTCCGCGGGTCTGTGGGACCGATGGATGCGCAGGCCCTTAATCCGCTCCTCGAGTACATCACCCCCGCGCGGATCAAGAGCGGCCGCATCAACGGCGTGGCCTTTGAATACACGGTGCGCAACGACGTCGCGCGCGGCGTGGTGGTGCCGCGCTACACCGACCTCGCGGCGGATATCACCGGCACCGGCTCCGGCGGCATTCTGGGCGGCAAGAATCCCATCAGCGGGCTGCTCCGTGCGACGGCGGAAGCAGCGCAAGGCTTGAAGGTGCGGCAGAACAACCCGGAGGAACCCGACCAGCCGCCGCGGATCGGAAAGGTGAACTATACGTTCAAGGGCGAATCGCTGCCCTCTTGGTTCTGGAACGTCCTCAAGCAAGGGCTGCTGAGCGTCGTGATGAAGTGAGACTCTGCCTTACAGCGTCTTCAAAAACGCCAGCAGCGCCGCCCGATCCGCCGCCGGCAGCGCGCTGAACAGATCCCGCGCCCTCCCTCCCTCGCCCCCGTGCTGCTGGATCGCTTGCTCGACGGTCGTCGCGCGACCGTCATGGAGGAACTGCTTCTTGAAGCGCAATCCCATCAGCGGCTCGGTGCGAAATTCCGTCGGCGTCGCGAGTGCGAGGCAAATATCTCCCAGGTCGGGACCCATGTCGTGTAACAGCAAATCGGTGTAGGCGAAGACTTCCTTGTGGCGCAGGGCCGCGATCGGACTGTCACCGGTCGTGAACGACGGACGATGGCAGCGCGCGCAGCCAACATGCGCGAACACATCCCGCCCGTGCTTCGCTTCCGCCGACATCTTGAGCGGCGCCGGCGGCGCGAGCAGCCGCACGAATGCCGTCAGCAACTCCGCTTTCTCGGCGCTCAACTCTGGATCGGGAGCGGGGTCAGTGGCCGCTGGCACGGGCGTTCCCGCGACCGTCTCTTCGGTCGGTACCGCCGGCGTGGTGACGCCCTGCTCGGCGGCGAGCGCGCCGTCGTTGAATTCGCGCAGCGCCGGCACGAGCGCTTTGCGCCCGAAACGGCCCAGGCGGCCATCGAAGAATCGATTGGGTCGTCCCGATATGCCGTCGTGGTCGCGATCGTCGGAATCCGCATACGCGAGGATCTCGGAGTCCGGAACTGCATCGAGCAAGCCGAAGCCGAGGATCAGCGGGGTCGTGCGCCGTCCGACAGCGGTCGCCGCTGCGGGGATCGGCTCGCTGTCGATTCCCAGCGCCGCATGCAGCAGCGGCGTCACGTGATTCTGAAACACGAATCCACCTTGTGCCGCGAGCTCGTCGCACGGACGCATACCGGACGGTGGGACAGCGCGAAACGCGGTCGCATGGCGCTCCACTTCGTCACCCGTGCCGCCATCCGCCGGATCCTCGTGGCACTCCTTGCATCCGTCCGCGTTGAACAGGGGGCCGAGGCCGGTCTCCGGAGTGAAGACGCTGTCGAACACCGCGCGGCCGCTATCGAATCGCGCCCGCTCCGCTGCCGACAAACCACGCAGGGGCTCGCCGGGCTTCGGCGGCTTCTGACACGCCGCGATCGCGCACAGCGCGGCCAGTACGATCGCACAGCGGTTCACTGCTTCGCCTCCACGCCCGTACTCATTTTGCCGAGTCGTTCGATGGTGTAGGCGACGAACCCGGTCGGCCGGCCACCGAATCTGGCGCGGACGACGTCGCCGGCCTTCAATTCGGCCAACTTCATCGGCGCGTCCTGGCCCCGCGCTTTATCAGTGATCGGGACATCGGCGGGGACCTGCAGTTTGACGACGCGGATCGCGAAGCCGATGCCGGTTGTCACCTCGAGGGTGCGGGCGTGCATATCGATCGCGCGCACCGCGCCGCGCACGCTGTCGTGCGCGACCGCCGGTCGCGTTGCCGGTGCGGTGTCCGCCCGAGTCTTTGGTTGTTGTGCCGCGAGTACGAGTGGAGCAATCAGGAACAGCAGTGACACGCGAGTGGCCGGGTGCATCAATCCTCCTGGCAGTAGCCTGCGCAGAGTACCCCGGGACTAAATGTTGGTGCGAGAATCGGTCATTCCACGTTTTTCGGTACGGCAATCCGTCGTCGTGACGTGCAATGGTGTGATGGGTGTCACGCCGACGGTGTCTATGGGATTCGGGTCCTCGTCACTAAATGCGCGCCAAGAGGAGATGTGGCGTTGACGCCACACCTGCGGTGCGACGCCGTGCGGATAATCCGTGGACAAGTAGGGCGCGGCTCTTGCACACGCCGATGCACGGTGGAAAGAAACGCAATGGGGCTCGCCGTCCACCAGCCAGCGGTCAGGACTCCGCAGCGGATCTCGCTGGCGGAGGCGTTGGCGCTCGGCACCGAGGCGTGGGATGGCCTGGTCGCGGGCGCGCAGTCACCGTCTCCGTTCATGAGCTGGGCCTGGCACCGCGCCTGGGCCAATTCCGCACCCGCGTTCGAAGTAGCTGAGACCGAAGTCTTTACGCTGCGCGGCGCGGATGGATCGTTGCGCGCGCTGCTGCCGTTGCGGCTCCAGCGCATCCCATTCCGCCGTGTCTCGGTGCGCGCGCTGACCTGGGCCATGGGAGACATCGGCTGTCCGGATGAGCTCGACATCCCCGCCTCGCCAGACACCGACTGGGCGGCCGTCGCGGCCGCGTTCGATGTTCTACCATGGCAGGTCGTCATCCTGAGCAACCTCGCGGAGCGAGCATCCAATGCGGAGCGATTGTGCGCGGCCCTCGAGAGCCGTGGTCACATCGCGCGACATTATCCGTTGTGGATCTGCCCGCGTCTCGCGCTTCCGCCGACGTGGGACGCCTATCTCGCCTCGCTCAGCGCCAACCGCCGTCAGATCCTGCGTCGCCGGGAGCGCGCGCTGCGCCGGAATCACGCGGTCACACTCACGGACTACCCGGAGGGCAGGGTCGAGGAGGGGTGGGCCCATCTCATGCTGCTGCACCAGCGTCGCTGGAATGGCGCGGGGGGTGGCGCGTTCCAGGACCCACGCTGTGAGCAATTGCAATTGCACTTTGCTCGCGAGATGGCGAAGCAGCAGCGACTGTGGCTCAGCACGCTCGATGTAGATGGCCAGCCCGCGGCCGCCTGGTACGGGTTCACCGCCGGCGACGCCGTGCACTATTACCAGAGTGGACGCGATCCGCGGTGGAAGCAGGCAAGCGTCGGACAGGTGTTGATGGGGATGATGATCCAGCGCGCGATTGCGCGAGGGTTCCGCGCGTTTCACTTCTTGCGCGGCGACGATCGCTACAAGCGGCAATGGACGACCGACCGGCACCGGACGCGCGAAGTGGTCATCTTCCGATCAGGATGGGGTGGTCGCTGGCTGCGCGCACTCGACGCGATGGCCGAGCTGCGCGGAAAGGTAGCGTCGCGTCGAGAGTAGTCGCGCGCTAGACGCGGTGTCCGTTCCCGTTTGCGTCACGACACAGCCGAAACAGCTCGGCGATGCTGGCCACGTGACGCTCGAGCAACATTTCATCGCCGATGCAGCCGTCAGGCCCGACATACCGTTCCGTCTGCCGCGCCACGCGTTGCCAGCGCAGCATCGAGCTACGTGGTCGCAGAAACTCCTTGTTTGGAAGAAAGAGGCTCAGGCGGCCGTCGAAGTGGCGCGGCCGGTAGCGCCGTATGGCGGCGACGGTGGCGGCCTCGACCTTGGCGCGTTGCAACTGCAAGGCATCAGGCGGCGGTGCCTGCGCGGCCGCGTCACGGCGCGCTTTGCGTTCACGCAGCTGGTCGCGGATGTAGCGCCGCCGCTCGCCGTTTGATTGCGTCGCCAGCGCGCGAGCGTGCTCGCGCACACGCTCCCACCGCCTTTGCAGGTTTTGCCGAAACTGCGGCAGGCGTCGAAACGCCGTTGCATACGGGCTCGTGAACAACGCCACGAAGCGAATGGTCGCGCCGAGCTCCAAGAGCTGTCGCGCCAGCTCGAATGCAATCGTGCCCCCGGCGCAGTAGCCGGTAATGACGCACGGGTCCGTGGGTCGGTAGGCGCGAATCTGCGTGGCGAAGTAGCGGGCGAGCTCCTCCACCGAGGTCAGCGGTGTGCTCTGACCGTCCGCGCCCGGCGGCTGCAATCCGAAAAACGGCTGATCTTCGCCGAGCTGCTGGGACAGGAGCCGATAGCAGAAGACGTCGCCATTGTGTCCCGGCACGCCGAAAATCGGCGCGCGGGTCCCCCGCGGCTGGAGCGGCACGATCGCCCGCTGTTGACGGGCAAGCGATTCCGCCGACCGCAAGAATGCGACGATATCGCTCTTGCGCTGGCGGAGCTGCTCGCGCAGCTCCGGCGTCAGGACACCGGCCGGCGCCGTGCAGCGCAGCTGGTCACCATCCGCCCAGACCTGGATATCTCGGGCTTTGAGCTCCTGGAGGAACGCCGGCACGCTCACAACGCGAACTCCTCCCGCGCGGCATCGCTGGACGCCGGCGCGTCTGCGTTCGAAGCCCACACCAGCTGATCGATGATATCGGCCAGGCCCGCGATCGTCGGCTGCTCGAAGAGATTCCGCAACGGGAGATCCACGCCGAAGGCGTCGCGGATTCGTGACAAGACTTTGGCCGCGAGCAACGACTGACCGCCGAGGTCGAAGAAGTCGTCGTGGATGCCGATCTGGTCCAGGGCGAGCAGCTCGCGCCAAATCGCGGCCAGTGCCGTCTCAGTCTCCGTGCGTGGTCCCGCTCCCTCTGTTGCTCCGCCAATCGCGTGGGAGGAGTGCACACTTTCCTGATACAAGAGCGGAAGGGCCTGACGATCGACCTTGCCGTTCGCCGTCAGCGGCAGGCGCTCGAGCCGGACGAAGTGGGCCGGGAGCATGAACTCGGGGAGCCACGGTGCCAGATGGGCGCGGAGCTCAGCGGCCGCCAGTGGCGTGTCGCTCACATAGTAGGCCGCCAGCCGGCGGATCGTGGTCTCGCTCGGTTGCGCCGGCTCGGTATACCCAATCTGCCGCATGATCTGCTGCACCCGCTCCTCATCAATCTCATCCTCGAGCTCTGCCATCGCTTCTTCGCGAGTCTTCTGACCGAGGCGAACGTCCCAGCTGTAGGGCAGGGAGTAATTGTGATAACCGCGCTGTTTCTTGTGGACGTAAATCCCGACGTCGTTGATGAGGCAGTTCGTCGAGCGACCGGTATCGGATGGGCGAATCCACGGCGTGCGCTGGCGCAAATAGGCGTGCATCTCGGCGAGCGGCGCGCTCCAATAGCGGTAGAAATCGACGAACTGGATGTCCTGGAACACCCCATCGTCGCGGAAGATGTCGACCTCGAGGTGACACGACACCGCATCCTGGCGCCTGTGATAGGCCTTGCGGGCTTCGAGCACGAAGTCGTCCAGCTGGGCGACATCGAAGTCCTCACGCTTGAAGACTTCTTCCGTTAGCCGAGTCTCGAAAAATTGCCCGCGCGAAAGTCCCGTGACGATGTAGCGAATGCCCTTCTCGTGCGCGAGGTTCGTGGCCAGGGTGTAGATCGTCTTGAAGCACCCGTTGCACACGTTGGCGAACCGCTGGAGGCTGTCGACAAAGATCTCGTTCATGTGCGGCGTGCTACCCCAGACGTGATCGACGCCTAGAGATTCGACGACCCGCCGGATATTCGTTTTGGCTGACTCCGAGATGAAGCCGTTGTCCAAGGTGAAGACCAGCGGCTGAACCCCCAGGTCGCACAGCTGATACAGCATGTACGTGCTGTCCTTGCCGCCGCTGAGCAACACCAGACAGTCGTAGGCCGCGGTTCGCTTCGCTTTCATCTCTGCGACCAGAGCCTCGAGCGCCTGACGCGATTTGAAGTATCCTTGCGCCTTCTCGACGTACTCGTCGAAGCCGCGGCACACATTGCAGACTCCCGCCGCGTCGTAGCTCGTCCCCGGTACGTTGGAAGCGAGTCCGCAGCGCGTGCAGTAGATCAGCTGTTTCGTGGCCGCTTCCCTCAAACCCACGGGATCGACGAGATCCACGACGCACTCCCGGAC